>JAUIBM010000548.1 GCA_030428345.1 Alphaproteobacteria bacterium
CCCCTCGCGGCGTTCGTCAGCGCATCGGGCCAGGTGTCGTCTTCCTCGCTCACTTCGCGGCCCGCTTCATGGGAATCACCTTCCCACCCTCGCGTAGGCCGTCGATCCAGTCGGCCCATTGCTTGTCGTCCGGGCGCAAGGTGACCTCATAGCGAGCCAGGATCGCGGCATCCATGATGGCGTCTCCCAGCGATTCGAGCGTCAAGGCCTTGAAGCGCTCCGGCCCTTCGGCGGGTATCAGTGTCTGCCCCTCGTGCAGGGAGTCGAGATAAGCGCAAATGACGCTGCTGTCGTACAGAACGTCTCCGTCCCTGGAGACCAGCGCCGGGATCTTGCCCACCGGATTGTCCGCGACCAGTTCCATGTTCGGCTTGACCGGGCTCGTGCCGGCGGCGACCGGCTCCAACTGATCGGCGATGCCTATCTCATGCGCGGCGGCAAGAACCTTGCGGACGAAGGGTGAAGCAGATGCGTACCAGAGTTTCATCGGTGGCGTTTCCGTGGTGATTGCTGTGGGCGGACCCTATTCGCAAATCGGGGACGCCCGCAAGGGAAGTGATCGAACGCCGCCGGCTCCGCCTAGCACGCAACTTTCGCGGAACGAATCAAGCAGCTGATCGAAAATGCAAAACCTGACGTCAGGCGGCATCCACCTTCTCAGCGACAACACCCGGCAGGAACCGGCGCAGCGCCGCATTGAGTACGCGCGGCGCCTCGCTGGGAATGGTATGGCCGCAATCCTCGACGATGACCGTTTCGTTGTCGGGGAGCATTTCGGCCAGCTTCATGCCCTGGCGCAAAGGCGTCATGCGGTCGCTACGAGCAAAGACGCACAGGCTGGGGCAGGCAAGATTTGCCGCCGCTTCCGCCCCGCCACGGTAGGCGGCGCATGCTTTCAGATCGATCGCCAGGGAGCCGGGCGCATTGAGGCGCATGGCGTCGATGCCGAAACCGATATGGGCGGCGCCCGGCCAGGTGTTTTCGTCGAGATGCGCCTTCGGGCCGTGCGCCCATGACGTCATCGAGGCGAAAGCCAGTTCCTCATCCGTCTCCGCGCAATTGATCAGCCAGTCGTTGACGGGTATCGCCGCCGCCGTTGCGACAAAGACGATCGCTGCCACGCGCTTGGGATCGATCCGCGCCATTTCGAGCGCGATCAGCCCCCCCATGCTGTGCCCGACCAGGGCCGACCTGTCGGCGCCAAGGGATTGGAGCAGCGAAAGAACGAAACGCGCCTGTGCGCCGATATCGGCGATCGGGGTTCCCGAACTCAGGAAATGCCCCGGCAGGTCCGGAGCCACAACGTTCCAGCCGTCATAGGCGAGCGCCCTTGTCTGCAAGGCCCATGTGAGATGGCTGGAGCCGGCGCCGTGCAGAAAAACCACCCACGGCCGGCCGGGCAGGTGCTTCCTGCCGCCGGTCGCGACATGGCAGGCGATCCCATCGATGTCGAGTCGCATCACCTGCCCTCCCCGGCCTTCGCGGCCGCCTTCAGCGCGCGGTCGAAATCGTCGCGCAGATCCTCGATTGCCTCAAGCCCGACCGACAGACGGATCATGTCTTCGCTGAGCCCGCCAATGGCCATGTCCTCTGCCGAGATGTGGGAATGCGTGGTGGAGGCCGGATGGATAACCAGCGTCTTGGCGTCGCCGACATTGGCGAGATGAGACGCGATCTTCACCTGCTCGATGAAGGTCTGCCCGGCCCTGCGTCCGCCCTTCACTCCGAAGGCGATGACCGATCCCGCCCCCTTTGGCAGCAGGCGCTTCGCCACCTCGTGGTCCGGATGGTCCGGCAGGGAAGGATGTCGGACCCAGGCGACGGCATCGTGCCCCTTCAGGAAGTTCAGCAAGGCGAGCGTATTGCCGATATGCCGCTCCATGCGCAGCGGAAGCGTCTCGATACCCTGCAGCAGCAGGAACGCCGTCATGGGCGCCATGGCCGGGCCGAAATTGTACATGGCCTCGGCCCGGATGCGGCTGCACAGCGCAAGCGGGCCGAATTCCTCCCAGAACACGATCCCGTCGAGGGCATAATGCGGGGCGGTGAGCGTCGGCCACCTGTCCGACTGGCCCCAGTTGAATTTGCCGCCGTCAACGATCGCGCCGCCCAGCGCAACGCCGTGACCGCCCATCCATTTGGTGAGCGAATGAATGACGATATCGACGCCGTGCTCCAGCGGCTTGAACAGGTAGGGGGTGCAAAAAGTGGCGTCCATGACCAGCGGCAAGCCGGCCTCGCGCGCAATCTCGGACACCGCCTCGACATCCAGCACGTCGAGCCCGGGATTGCCGATCATCTCGCAGAAGATGAATTTCGTGTTCGGCCGGATCGCTGCCTTGAGCGCCGCAAGGTCGCGGCCATGCACGAAACTTGTCTCCACGCCGAATCGCGGCAGGGTGTTCTTCAGAAGGTTGATATTGGCTCCGTAGAGCTGCGCGGTGGATACGATATGGTCGCCGGCGCTGGCGAGCATCGTGGCGACGCAATGCAGCGCCGCCATACCGGAGGCCGTGGCGACGCAGCCCGCACCGCCTTCCATGGCGGCGACGCGCTGCTCCAGAACGGCGACGGTGGGATTGGAGATGCGGCTGTAGAGATGCCCGCCCTCCTCCATATTGTAGAGCGCGGCGGCGTGCCGCGCGTCGCGGAACACATATGAGGTGGTCTGGTGGATGGCCGGCGCGCGCGAGCCATGCTCGGCGTCGGGCACATGGCCCGCATGTAGCGCCAGCGTCGCAAGATCAAGAAACAAGGACATTTTTCTCACAATAATTGCCGCGGATC
>JAUIBM010000549.1 GCA_030428345.1 Alphaproteobacteria bacterium
ATTCATTACCATTGTGGTGCCGCTGGCCGTGTTCTTCACATTGCAGCGTTATCTGGTGCGCGGCCTGCTGGCCGGCTCGGTGAAAGGAGGCTGAACGCCGCATGGACATCATACACGACGTAGCGTCGGAAATTTCCCCGGGCGCGGCCACGCGCCAGGGTGGGAACCCGGATTGGTGGCGCGGCGCCGTAATCTACCAGATTTACCCGCGATCGTTTCAGGATACCGACGGCGACGGCATCGGCGATCTGCGCGGCATCACCCAGCGCCTGCCGCATATCGCCTCGCTCGGGGTCGACGCGATCTGGATATCACCCTTTTTCCAGTCGCCCATGCTCGACTATGGCTACGATGTTTCCGACTACCGGGCCGTCGATCCAATGTTCGGCACGCAGGCCGATTTCGAGGGTCTGGTGGCGGAGGCGCACCGCCTCGGCCTCAAGGTGATGATCGACCAGGTCATCTCCCATACTTCGGACCGGCACGCCTGGTTCGTCGAAAGCCGTTCGAGCCACAACAATCCTCACGCCGACTGGTATGTGTGGGCCGATGCGCGGCCGGACGGCACGCCGCCCAACAACTGGCTGTCGATCTTCGGCGGATCGGCTTGGGAATGGGACACCACGCGCTGCCAGTATTATCTGCACAACTTCCTTTCGAGCCAACCCGACCTCAATTTTCACAATCCGCAGGTCCAGGACGCGCTGCTGGACGCGGTGCGCTTCTGGCTGGATCTGGGCGTCGACGGCTTCAGGCTCGACACGATCAACTTCTATTTCCATTCAGCCGGTCTGGAAGACAACCCGCCACTTGCGGTCTCCGAGCGCAACGCCTCCATCGCACCGGCGGTCAATCCGTACAATTTCCAGGAGCACATCTACGACAAGAACCGCCCTGAAAACCTCGATTTCCTCCGGCGCTTCCGCGCGCTGCTGGATGAGTATCCCGACACCGCCGCTGTCGGCGAGGTGGGCGACGCGCAGCGCGGCGTCGAGATCGTGGGCCAATACACCTCCGGCGGCGACAAGGTGCATATGTGCTACGCCTTCGATTTCCTGTCGGCCGAGCCGCTTTCGCCCACTCGCATCAAGGACGTGATCGAGGCTTTCGAGGCCGGCGCGCCGCAGGGTTGGTCCTGCTGGGCCTTTTCCAACCACGACGTGGTCCGCCACGCCTCACGCTGGGCCGACCGCATGTCGGACCGGGACGGCTTCCTGCGCATGGCGATAACTCTGATCCTGTCGCTACGCGGCTCGGTCTGCCTGTATCAGGGCGAGGAACTGGGCCTTGGCGAAGCCGTGCTTTCCTTCGAGGATCTGCGCGATCCATACGGGATCCGGTTCTGGCCGGTATTCAAGGGCCGCGACGGCTGCCGCACCCCGATGGTCTGGAACGAATTGCAGCCCAATGCGGGCTTTTCGACGGCTCGCCCATGGCTGCCCGTGCCACCCGAGCATCTGCACCTGGCCGTGGCGACGCAGGACCAGAACGAAGATTCATTGCTCGCCCACTACCGAGCGGCGCTGGCCTGTCGTTCCGCGCATCGCGAATTCGCCAAGGGCGGCATCGAGATCACGGGCGCCAGCGACGTCGTCCTCTCGTTCCGCCGGACGCTGGACGGGGAAGCGATCCGCGTGTGGTTCAATTTTTCCGAGGAGGTCGCGGAGGAGGCGATCGACATGGAGCGGTTCGAACGGCTCGACGCACCCGACGCGAGGTCAGAGGTCGATGGCGGAGTTTTGCGCCTGCAGCCGTTCGGCAGCTTCTTTGCGCGGGAGAAGCTGACGCAAGGCTGAAGCGGAAACATGGCGGCCGGCTAAGATCGCCGGCAGGCCGGGATATGTCCTTGGGAGGGGAAATGATGGCCGGGGTGAGGCTCAAGAATATCCGCAAGGCCTATGGACCGGTGGAGGTTATCCGCAATGTCGACCTCGACATTGCGGAGGGAGAATTCGTGGTCTTTGTCGGCCCGTCCGGCTGCGGAAAATCGACCCTGTTGCGGATGATCGCCGGGCTGGAGCAGATCAGCGGCGGCGACATGGAGATCGACGGCCGCCGGGTCAATGACGTCCCGCCCTCCAAGCGCGGCATCGCCATGGTCTTCCAGTCCTATGCGCTTTACCCGCACATGACCGTCTATGAAAACATGGCCTTCGGCATGCGCATCGCCCGGCTGGACAAGGCCGAGATCGACAAGCGGGTGCGCGATGCGGCCGCCATCCTCCAGCTCGAACCCTATCTGGCGCGCCTCCCCAAGGCGCTTTCCGGCGGCCAGCGCCAGCGCGTCGCCATCGGCCGCGCCATCGTGCGCAATCCGAAGGTCTTCCTGTTCGACGAACCCCTGTCCAATCTCGACGCCGCCTTGCGCGTGGCGACGCGCATCGAGATCGCCAAGCTGCATGAGAGCCTGCCCACGGCGACGATGATCTACGTCACCCACGACCAGGTCGAGGCGATGACCCTGGCCGACCGGATCGTCGTCCTTTCGGCCGGCAATATCGAGCAGGTCGGCGCGCCGATCGAGCTTTACCGCAATCCCTCCAACCTGTTCGTCGCCCGCTTCATCGGCTCGCCGGCGATGAATATCATGCAGGCCTCGATCGCCGGGACCGGCGAAACGACGACCGTCGCGCTGGAGGATGGAACCAGGGTGGTGCTGCCGATCGCCACGGACAAGAGCCTCGACGGATCGAATGTCAGCTTCGGAATCCGGCCCGAGGACATGCGGATCGCAACCGGCGAGGAATTCATGCTCAAGGGCGTCGTGACCCTGGTTGAATCGC
>JAUIBM010000550.1 GCA_030428345.1 Alphaproteobacteria bacterium
CGAGCCAGCGCGACGGGCGGACGCCTATCCGCACGAATTGTCCGGCGGCATGCGCCAGCGGGTGATGATCGCCATGGCGATCTCGTGCCGGCCGCGCGTTCTCATCGCGGATGAGCCGACAACGGCGCTCGACGTCACCGTCCAGGCGCAGATTTTCGACCTGATGCGCCAGATCCAGGAGCAGTTCGGGGTCGCAATCGTTCTGATCACCCATGACATGGGCGCCATCGCAGAGATGGCGGACCGGGTGGCGGTCATGTATGCCGGCCGCGTGGTGGAGCAGGGCAGCGCCGACGCCATTCTGGACGAGCCGCAACATCCCTATACACGCGGGCTGATCGGCTGCATCCCGGCGCTTTCGAGCGATGCCGGCCTGGCGGCGCGCCTGCCGCCGCTTTCCGAAATTCCGGGCGTCGTCCCGCCCCTGCATCTGATCGGAAAGGGCTGCGCCTTTGCCGAGCGCTGCGCCCTTGTGCATGAGCGGTGCCGTGCGCAGAAGCCGCCGCTCGAGGGTGGCGACCATCGTGTCGCCTGCTTCGCGGCGGGGAGGGTGGCTGCATGAACGGCGCGGAAGACACCTTGCTCGATGTCGCCGACTTGTCGGTGCGTTTCCCCATGGCGCGCAAGTCGCTCTTCGGCGAACGCAGCTATCTGCACGCCGTGCGCGGCGTTTCCTTCGTGGTCAGGCGCGGGCGCACGCTCGGACTGGTGGGTGAAAGCGGCTCGGGCAAGACGACGACGGCGATGGCTGCGATCCGGCTGGTCGAGGCCTCGGGCGGGGCTGTGCGCTTCGAGGGGCAAGACCTGCTGGCGTTGGACGGCGAAGCGATGCGCCTCGCGCGGCGCCATGTACAGGTGATCTTCCAGGACCCTTATTCTTCGCTCAATCCCCGCGAGCGGGTGGGGGCAATCGTGCGCGAGCCGCTCGATCTGATGGGCATCGGCGCCAGTTCGGCCGAGCGCGAGGAGCGGGTGCGAGAACTGTTTGCGCTGGTTGGCCTGCGGCCGGACCAGATGGCGCTGTTTCCGCATCAGTTTTCCGGCGGTCAGCGCCAGCGGGTATCCATCGCGCGGGCGCTTGCGACCAATCCGAAGCTGGTGGTCTGTGACGAGCCGGTCTCCGCGCTCGATGTGGCGATCCAGGCGCAGATCCTCAATCTGCTGCGGCGATTGCAGGATGAGATGGGACTCTCCTATCTGTTCATCAGCCACGATCTGGGCGTGGTGCAGTTCATCTGCGACGACGTGGCGGTGATGTATCTGGGAGAGATCGTGGAGCTTGCCGATCGCGCCAGCCTGTTTTCGCAGCCGCGCCATCCGTACACCGCCGCGCTGATCGAGGCGGCTCCCTCGCTGGCGCGGAGAAAGAGCGCCGGCTACCGGCGCGGCGGAATGGTCAAGGGCGATCCGCCGAGCCCGATGAGTGTGCCGAAGGGGTGCGCCTTCGCCTCGCGCTGCCCCCGGGTCGCCGATCGCTGCCTTGAGGAAAAGCCAGAATTGCGGCCGATGGGCGCAACGCTCGCCGCCTGTCACTTTCCGCTTGGTTAGGGCGGGCCGGCGTCAGATCACGCAGAAGCGGTCGACGTCGACCAGTCCGTGGTCGGTAATCTTCAGGTGAGGGATCACCGGTAGAGCCAGGAAGGCGAGCTGCAGGAAGGGTTCCTCCAGCGTGACGCCGAGTTCGCGCGCCGCAGCGCGCAGCACCACGAGTTCCTCTCGCACCTCCTCGAAGGTATTCAGGCTCATCAGGCCTGCGACCGGCAGCGCCACCTCGGCCAGCACCGCGCCGTCGCGAACCACGACGAAGCCGCCCTCGATCTCGCCGAGCCGGTTGGCGGCGAATGCCATGTCGGCGTCGTTCGCGCCGACGACCGCGATGTTGTGATGGTCGTGGCAAACGGTCGATGCGATGGCGCCATGGGCGAGGCCGAAGCCGCGCACGAAGCCGGTCGCGATATTGCCATTCCTGCCGTGGCGTTCGACGACTGCGATCTTGACGAGATCGCGGCCGATGTCGGCCTGCTTTTCGCCGCCCGCCACCGCGATCTCCTCGATCAGGTGATGGGTGATGATCTTGCCCGGTTCGATGCCGATGACATGGGTTTCGGTTTCGTTGGAGACATTGCGGAAGTCGGTGGCGGTCGTCCGTCGCGCCTTGACGCTGTGCCGCGCGACCGGCGCAATCGTCTCCCGCGTTGCGAACAGGGCGTCGTCGACGATGCGTCCGGCCGAGATCACCGTCTTGACATTGCAGGTCTCCAGCGCATCGATGATCGCGAGGTCGGCGCGCCAACCCGGCGCGACCAGACCGCGATCGGCAAGGCGGAAGGCGCGCGCCGCGGAGATCGATGCTGCCCGGTAGATCGCGATGGGCGGAGCGCCCAGTCCGATCGCGGTGCGGATCAAGTAGTCGAGATGGCCGTGCTCGCCGATGTCGAGCGGATTGCGATCGTCGGTGCACAGCGCGAGGAACGGCGAGTTGCGCTCGGTGATGATAGACGCCAGCGCATGCAGGTCCTTGGAGACGGAGCCCTCGCGCACGAGGATGTGCATGCCCTTGGAGAGCTTCTCCAGCGCTTCCTCCGCGGTCGTCGTTTCATGATCCGTGCGGATGCCGGCCGCCAGGTAGCCGTTGATGTCGAGCCCGCGCACCAGCGGCGCATGGCCGTCGATGTGGCGACCCTGGAAGGCCTTCAGCTTTTCCATCGCGGCCGGGTCGCCATGGAGCACGCCGGGATAGTTCATGAATTCGGCCAGGCCGATGACGCGCGGATGGTCCATC
>JAUIBM010000551.1 GCA_030428345.1 Alphaproteobacteria bacterium
CTATGGCTACCGCTTTCCCGCCGACATCGCCGCCTTCGTGCGCCGGCCGATGCTCAAGGTCTATCCGGACCTCGCCAATGTGCGGATCGACCATGGCTGGGGCGGCACGCTGGCAATCACCGCAAAGCGCTTGCCGGCCTATCGAAGGGTTTCGGCCAACATCCTTTCCGCGTCGGGCTTCTCGGGACAGGGCGTTACGCTCGCCACGCTTGCCGGCCGGCTGGCGGGCGAGGCGATTCGCGGCCAGGCGGAGCGCTTCGACATCATGGCCGCGATCCCGGCGACTCCGTTTCCCGGCGGCGCGTTCCTGCGCCAGCCGCTGCTTGCCGCCGCGATGAGCTGGTATGCCTTGCGCGATCGCCTATAGGCCGTCGCCGGGCTTGCTCAGATGCATCGCCCGCCATCGACATTGAGAATGACGCCGGTGATGAATTCCGCCTCGTCCGAGGCAAGGAACAGCGCCGCCGCCGCGTGATCGGAGGGAAGCGAGAAGCGGCCGAGCGGGATGGAAGCCATGAATTTGGCCCTGATCTCCGGCGTGTCCGGCTGCCCCATGAAGGCCTCCAGCAATCCCGTGGCCCCGATCACCGGCGCAATGGCGTTGACCCTGATCCTGTCGGGCGCCAGTTCGACCGCCATGGATTTGGTCAGGGTGTTCACCGCGCCCTTGGTGGAATTGTACCAGGTCAGGCCCGGTCGCGGGCGGTCGCCAGCTGTCGAGCTGACATTGACGATCGCGCCGCCGCCCATTTCGCGCATATGCGGCACGACGGCTCTGGTCGTCAGATAGATCGACTTGACATTGATCGCATAGACCCGGTCGAAGCTTTCCTCGTCGACTTCGAGCATCGGCATGTTGCGATGCGACCAGCCGGCATTGTTGACCATGATGTCGACGCGGCCGAATTGTTCGATCGCCTCATTGATCGCGCCGGAAACGTCGGAGCGCATGGTCACGTCGCATTGCAGGGCCAGATGTTCCCCCGGCAGCGAATCGGCGACAGCGCGCGCGCCCTTGCCGTTGATGTCGAGGAGTGCCACGCGCGCTCCCTCCGCCGCAAATCGCTCGGCGATTCCCTTGCCGAAACCGGAAGCGGCGCCAGTGACAATCGCCGTCTTGCCCTGCAGTCTCATGTCTTCTTCCTCCATACTCGGATGATTTTGTTTGGTCGAAATCAGGGCGCCATGCAAGCGCGGGACAACCGTGCCGGCGGAATGTGCCGGCGGACCCAATTCCGCCATGTTGGCGGGCAATTGCCGCGGCAGGCGAGCCGGCGGGAAAAGCGCGTCGTCCGTTTGACTGCGTTGCGCTGATTGCACAGGATAGGCCGATGACTCGTTTGCTCGTACCCATTTTCGCGCTCATCATGGGCTCGTCTTTTTTGATGATCGCGGGTGGCCTCAACGGTCTGATCCTGCCGCTTCGCGGAACCCAGGAAGGCTTTTCCACCCTCGCGCTCGGCCTTCTGGGCACAGGCTGGGCGATCGGCTATGTCGGCGGGTGCCTGCGCGTGCCGGTTATCGTGCGCCGCGTCGGACATATCCGCACCTTTGGCGTGATGGCGGCGCTGGCGACGGTCTCCGTGCTGCTCTCCCTCCTGATCATCCACCCTTGGGCCTGGATACCGCTGCGCGCGTTGACCGGGTTTTCCTTCGCCGGGGCGGCGATGATCGTGGAAAGCTGGCTGAACGAGCGAACCGACACGCAATATCGCGGGCGGGTCTTCGGCGTCTATACAATGGTCAATCTGACATCGACCACGGTCGGACAGATGCTGATCGCCACCGGCGACCCGGGCGGGTTCACCTTCTTCGTGCTTGCCGCGATGTTCTACGCCCTGTCGCTGACGCCGACGGCGCTTTCCAGCAGCGCCCAGCCGCAGCCCCTGGTGACCAGCAAGCTCGATCTGCGCGTCCTGATCCGCAACTCCCCCATCGCGGTGGCGGGCGCGTTTCTGGTCGGCATATCCAACAGCGCCTTCGGCACGCTTGGCGTCGTGTTTGGCGGGGCGCTCAATCTGGACGTGACCACCATTGCGACGATGATGAGCCTTTCGATCCTCGCCGGCTCGGCATTCCAGATTCCGGTCGGGATCGCCTCGGACCGCTTCGACCGCAGGGCGGTGCTGGTGGTGCTCGCCGCGCTCGCGGGTTGCGTCGATCTGTATCTCATCATTTTCCAGCCGGGCGGCGCGCTTGCGGTGCTCGTGGCGACCGCGCTGTTCGGCGGCGTCATCTACTCCATGTATCCGGTGCTGATCGCGCATGCCTATGACCATGCGGAGCCCGGCTCCTATCTGAAGATATCCGGCGGCCTGCTGCTGGTCTTCGGATTGGGGGCGATCGTCGGGCCGCTGATCGCCGGCGGGGTCATGGCGGTTGATCCGGGGCGCGGCCTGTTTGTCACGACATTGGGCGCCCATCTGGTAATTGTCGCCTTCGCGCTCTATCGCATGACCCAGCGCGTGGCGGTCGCGGAGGCCGACAAGACCGACTTCGTCACCATGCCATCGGCGCGCTATGCGACGCCCGAGTCAGGCTCCTTCGACCCCCGCATCGAAGGCGAGGAAGAGGCGAGCGGGGACGAAAACCCACCCGGCGCGGAAGCATCAGCCTCCACGATGGCGAAGTGAAACGCCGTCCGATCCGAAAAGATGGGCGAGGGCGGGGTCGGCCGTCAGGCGAACCGTCTCGCCGCGCGGGAAATCGTGCGTGCCGGGCATCTTGGCGATGACCGGGTCGCCCGCGCCGGCGACATCGAGATAGAGCAGCGTCACCTCG
>JAUIBM010000552.1 GCA_030428345.1 Alphaproteobacteria bacterium
CGAGCATCGCAGCTTGTAGGGAACCAGCGCGTCGAGCGCCTCGCGCCGGCCCCAGACTATGCCCATATGCGGCCCGAAGAACTTGTAGGCGCTGCACGCAAGGAAGTCGCAGCCGATCTGCGCCACATCGACCAGGCCGTGCGGCGTGAACTGCACCGCGTCGACAAAGACGAGCGCTCCCGCTTCCTTCGCGATCGATGTCAGTTCCGCGACCCGGTTGATCGAGCCCGTGAGATTGCTGGCGTAGGAAAGCGCCACGAGCCTGGTCTTCGACGACAGGACCGATCGCAGAGCCTCCGGCTCGATCTGCCAGCTTTCCTTCGAGAACGGAACGAAGCGAACCGTCGCGCCGCGATCCTGGGCGATCTGCATCCACGGGCCGACATTGCCCTCATGGTCCATCCGGGTGAGCACGATCTCGTCGCCCGGCCCCCAGTCCCGCCCGATCGTGCGCGACAGGTGATAGGTGAGCGTCGTCATGTTCGGGCCGATGATGATTTCCTCAGGCGCCGCGGCGCCCAGAAGATCGGCCATCGCGGCATGCGCCCCGTGCCAGACCTCGCCCGAAAGCGCCGAACTGGCGAACATGCCGCCCAGATTGGCGTTGCGATTGAGGATCGCGTCGCTGATCGCGTCCGCGACCATGCGCGGAACCTGGGTTCCCGCCGGGTTGTCCAGATAGACGCGCCGCAGGCCGCGATCCGTCAGCGACAGCGACGGAAAGCGCTCGCGCACAGTCTCAAGTGGAAAAGCCATTGCCATGCTCCCGTGCTGAGACCGCGCTCATTGCGCGTTCTGCGCCGCGACGACCAGGATCTCCACCAGATATCGGGGCGCGGCGAGCTTCGCCTCGATGGTGGCGCGCGCGGGCGGACTGGCCGGATCGATCCACGCTTCCAAGACGGCGTGCATGGCGGCGAAATCGGCGATGTCGGCGAGAAAAATCTGGGTCGAAAGGATGCGCGACTTGTTGCTGCCGCAGGTTTCGAGCAGCGCGTCGATCGCCTGCAGGATCGCCCGCGTCTGCTGCCCGGCATCCGCCCCTTCGCCCACCTGCCCGGCAAGGTAGACGACCCCGTTATGCACCACGGCCTGGCTCATCCGGGGTCCGGGTTGGTGGCGCTGGATATCACTCATTGTTGGTTCCCTGTCTGGATCCGCCGGTTCGCGGACATCGCTCATAGGAGCCCGTCGCAATCTGAAAATCAATCGCCCATGCGTGCAAACCGGCAATCGTTTCGCGGTTGCACCACCACGGCTTTTGGGCTTTCATGCACGCAAATCTTGCGGCTGGAAGATGGTCGAAAGAAAAAGGGGAACATGACGCAGCGCCCGGATGCCGCCTCCGCAGAAATGAATTCGATCTCCAAATCGAACGGTTCGGGCATTGGCGCGCCGGTTATCGAACTTTCCGGTATCCACAAGCGATACGGCCAGTTGGAAGTGATCAAGGGCGTGGACCTCGTCGCCCGGCGCGGCGACGTAACCGCGCTGATCGGCTCGTCTGGATCGGGCAAGAGCACGCTGCTGCGATGCGTCAACCTGCTGGAGATACCCCAACGCGGGGAGGTGATCTTTCAGGGCGAGCCGGTGCGCTGGCGCGGGGAAGACTCCAGCCGACGACCGGCTGACGCGGCGCAGGTGCGCGCGATCCGCACCAATCTTTCGATGGTCTTCCAGCAATTCAATCTTTGGGCGCATCTCACGGTGCTGCAGAATGTCATCGAGGCGCCGATCACGGTCCTGGGGCGCGAGCGCAACGAGGCCGCCGAATTCGGCCGATCGCTGCTCGCCAAGGTCGGCATCGGCGACAAATGCGACAATTACCCCTCGCAACTTTCCGGCGGCCAGCAGCAGCGCGCCGCGATTGCCCGCGCCCTCGCAATGGAGCCGGCGGCGATGCTCTTCGACGAGCCCACCAGCGCGCTCGACCCCGTACTGCAGGGCGAGGACGTCCGCGTTATCAAGTCGCTCGCCGAGGAAGGGCGCACCATGCTCATCGTCACCCATGACATGAAGATGGCGCACGATGTCGCCAACCACGTGATCTTTCTTCATCAGGGCGTGATCGAGGAGGAAGGCCCGCCGGAGGCGTTGTTCTCCAATGCAAGATCGCAAAGGCTGCAGCAATTCCTTGCCGCGACCGGCGCATGACCTAATTCGACAAGGACAGTGGAACAAACCGCAAGCAAGAGGGAAACAAGCAATGAAGAAACTGATCATCGGCCTGGCCGTCGCCGCATTCGCAGCAGGCGCGGCGCAGGCGCAGGACAAGACCATCCGGATGGGCACTGAAGGCGCCTACGAGCCCTACAACTTCGTCAACGACAAGGGCGAAATCGACGGCTTCGAGCGCGAACTCGGCGACAAATTGTGCGAGATCGCCGGCTACAAATGCGAATGGGTCAAGAACGACTGGGACACGATCATCCCGAACCTGCTCTCCGGCAATTACGACACCATCATGGCCGGCATGAGCATCACGGATGAGCGCAAGGAGAAGATCGACTTTACCCAGGCCTATTTCCCGCCGGATCCGTCCGCCTATGTCGCGCTGTCCGGCGCCGGCGACGATGTGACCAAGGGCAATGTCGCCGCACAGGTCAACACGATCCAGGCCGGCTATGTCACCTCCTCCGGCGCGACGCTGGTCGAATTCGCCAGCGCCGACGACACCGTCGCGGCGGTGCGCAACGGCGAAGCAGATGCCGTCCTGGCCGACCGCGCCTATCTGGAAAAGATCGTGGCCGAGAGCAATGGCGAACTGATCTTCGTCGG
>JAUIBM010000553.1 GCA_030428345.1 Alphaproteobacteria bacterium
ATTCGGCCTGTCCGCCGCAAACCACACCTCCTCGACATAACCGCGCACTGCTGCGCCTCGCCTTGCCGGCCCCGCGCGTCGACGCCTGGAAATTCGTCCCGAAAACCTGTCGTCAGAAGTGAATAATGGTTCAAAATTCGGTTGACAGAAGGCCGGGTTTCGATCAGTTTGCGACGCACAGATTTAATGCCTAGGGAGGATCCGAAATTGGCAGAGCAGGTTGAATTCAAGAGCAGCGGCAACACGCTCAAAGGCATTCTGGTTCGCCCGGAGGGCGTGACGGGCGACGTGCCTCTGGTCATCATGGCCGGCGGGTGGTGCTACACCAAGGAAGTGGTGATGCCGCACTACGCGAAGTCGTTCCACGCGATCGGCTGCGCCACGCTGTATTTCGACTATCGTAATTTCGGCGAGAGCGAAGGCGCACGCCGCCAGCATCTCAATCCCTGGGAGCAGATCGAGGACTATCGCAATGCGATCTCCTTCGCCCAGACGCTGGACGGGATCGACCACAAGCGCACCGGCATCTGGGGAATTTCCTATGCCGGCGGCCACGTCATCATCACGGCGGCGCTGGATTCCCGTCCCGCCTTCGTGATCTCCACCGTGCCCGTGGTCGATGGCTTCCAGACGATGCGCCGCACCCATGGCGAGCGGCGCTTTGCCGAGCTTCAGAAGCTGATTGCCGAGGACCGGCAGGCCCGTTTCGAGGGCGGCGCCGGCGGCAACATGCCGATGTCTCCCAAGGAAGATCCCAACAAGGAACTCTCCTCCTGGCCGTTCCCGCATGTTTATGCCGGGTTCATGGGAATCAAGGCGAAGGAGGCTCCGCTGCATGAGCATTGGAACACGATCGAGTCGACCGAGTGGCTTCTGAGCTATGTCGTGAAGCCCTATGCCCAGCGCATCGTCGAGACGCCGGTCATGGTGGCGCTGGCGCGCGCCGACAACATCACTTCGGCCGATCTGGAAGTGGAAATGTTCAACGCCATCGCCTCGCCCGACAAGGCGCTGGTGTCGGTGGGCGGCATCGACCACATGAGCCTGTACACCAATGTCGATCACCTCGCCAAAATGGGCAAGGTGCAGGCCGACTGGCTCAAGGACACGCTCGCCAGAATCGACCGGTAATCTTCTGGTGATCCTCTGGTCCCCGCCGCGTGCGGGGACCCAAGAGACGGAAGCAAGATGTCAAAATCGATCAACATCCCGGCGGCGGAACAGGTCTCGCTGTTCCGCCGGATGACGCTCATTCGCAAGGCGGAGGAGCGGCTGGCGCGTGATTTCAAGGCGGGTGAACTGCCCGGCTCCGTCCATCTCTATATCGGGCAGGAGGCGGTCGCCGTGGGGATTTGCGCCCATCTCACCGACAACGACTACATCACCAGCACGCATCGCGGCCATGGCCATTATATCGCCAAGGGCGGCGATCCCTTCGCCATGTTCGCGGAGGTTCGCGGGCGCAGTTCGGGCATTTGCGGAGGCATGGGCGGCTCCATGCATGTCGCGGACATGTCCAAGGGTATCATCGGGGCGAACGGCATTGTCGGTGGCGGGATAGGCCTCGCGGCGGGGGCCGCGTTGGCGGCCCAGCTCGACGGGGAGGGCGCGGTCGCCGTCGCCTTCTTCGGCGATGGCGCTTCGGCCCAGGGGGTCGTCTCGGAAGCGTTGAACATATCCGCGCTTTGGAAGCTGCCGCTGATCCTGCTTTGCGAGAACAACGGCTATTCCGAGTTTTCGCCCACCGGATCGGTCATCTCCGGCGGCATCGCCGATCGGGGAGCGGCCTATGGGGTACCCTCCATTGCTGTCGACGGCAATGACATCGCCGCGATGTGGCAGGCTTCCCAGGTGGCGGTCGACCGGGCGCGCAGCGGCGAGGGGCCGACGCTGATCGAGGCCCGCACCTACCGCTTTCACGGGCATGTCGAGGGCGAGTCCGGCTTCCTGAAGACCCAATACCGAACGGACGAAGAGGTGAACGAGCGGCGCGAGGCCGATCCGATCAAGCGGTTTGCCGCCGATCTTCTGGCCCGGCAGGTCCTCGAAGCCGCGCAGATCGAGGAGATCGAGCGGGAAATCGACGCCGCCATCGATGAAGCTGCTGATCGCGCCCTGGGCGAGCCCTGGCCGCAGATTTCCAGCCTCGACAGTCTGGAGGTGCGTTGATGGCCCGCAAGAGAATGATCCACGCGATCAACGACGCGCTGTTTGAGGAAATGGAGCGCGACGAGCGCGTCATCCTGTTCGGAGAAGATGTCGGAACCTCGATCTTCGGCGATACGCGCGGCCTGCAGCAGAAATTCGGCCGGCATCGGGTCCGCGACACGCCGATCTCCGAAACTGTTATGGCGGGAATGGCCGTTGGCGCGGCCGCGGCCGGCTACCGGGTGATCTGCCACCTGATGTATGCGAATTTCATCTACACGGCATTCGACGCCATCGCCAATCAGGCGAGCAAGCTGCGCCTCATGACCAATGGACAGATCAGGCTGCCGATCGTCTTCATGGCGGTAGGCGGCGGGGGGCGCTCCAACGCGGCCCAGCATTCGGACTATCCGCATGCCGCCCTGGCAAGCCTTGGCGGCCTCTATGTGGTCACCCCCGGCAATTCGGCGGACGCAAAGGGCCTGCTCAAATCGGCAATCCGGTGCGATGATCCCGTTGTTTTCCTTCAGCCGGCAAGCCGCGGGGGAGAGATGGGCGACGTGCCGGGCGAGGAGACCTTGGTCCCGCTCGGCAAG
>JAUIBM010000554.1 GCA_030428345.1 Alphaproteobacteria bacterium
GCACGATCACCTGCAATTATGACGGGGTGAACAAGCACCATACCGATATTGGCGCCGGCGCGTTCATCGGTTCCAATTCGGCGCTGGTCGCTCCCGTCACGGTAGGCGAGGGGGCCTATGTCGCCTCCGGCAGCGTGATCACCGGGGACGTGCCGGAGCAGGCGATGGCGGTGGCGCGTGGACGCCAGGAAAACAAGCCCGGCTACGCCGCGGTCCTGCGCGAACGCAACCAGGCCGCGAAGGAGCCGAATTAGGCAGAGCGGCGGCGATTCATCAAGCCGAAATCCATTGGTGATAGCTGGACGATCGAAACCGCGCGTCGTTACGCGCTGAAAGAGTGTTTGATTTTGATATTCGCCGATACCGACTACAGCTTCTACCGAGGCTGAGGGCCGGGGAATCGGGGACGTCGAAAGGGGTTCGACATGTGCGGCATAGTGGGTATCGTGGGCAGGCAGGCGGTTGCGCCGCTCCTGGTCGATGCGCTGAAGCGCCTGGAATATCGCGGCTACGACTCCGCCGGAGTCGCCACGATCGAGAACGGCAAGCTCGGCCGGCGCAGGGCGCAGGGCAAGCTGGTGAACCTGGAGCGGGAACTGGCCGCCCATCCCCTGGCGGGCACCACCGGCATCGGCCATACGCGCTGGGCGACGCACGGCGTCCCCAATGAGACCAACGCCCATCCGCATTTCTCCGGCAATGTCGCCGTGGTCCACAACGGCATCATCGAGAATTTTCGCGAATTGCGGGAGATGCTGAAGGCGGACGGCTACGAGTTCGCCTCGCAGACGGATACCGAGGTTGTCGCCCATCTCGTGGCGCAGGGCATGAAACAGGGGCTGAGCGACCGCCAGTCGGCCCAGCGCGCCATTTCCATGCTTCGAGGCGCATTCGCCATCGTGGTTCTGTTCGGTGGCGGGAAGAACCTGCTCGTCGGCATGCGCAACGGCCCGCCGCTGGCGGTCGGTCACGGCGAGGGCGAAATGTATCTGGGCTCGGACGCCATCGCCCTGGCCCCGTTCACCGACCGGATAACCTATCTGGAAGACGGCGACTGGTGTGTCGTGACCAGCGATGGCGTCGAGATCTTCGACACCAGCGGCAAGCCGGTGGTCCGGGCCCTGCAGCGCTCCGTAGGCTCCAGCCTTATGGTCGACAAGGGCAATCATCGCCATTTCATGCAGAAGGAAATCTACGAGCAGCCGGAGGTGATTTCCCACACCCTGTCGAACTATGTCGACTTCAACGCCGGCAAGGTGACGGCCGGGGAGGCGCTGCCTTTCGACTTCAACAAGCTCGAGCGCATCACCCTGTCGGCCTGCGGCACGGCCTATCTGGCGGGACTGGTTTCCAAGTACTGGTTCGAGCGCCATGCGCGGATCGCGGTCGACATCGATGTCGCCTCGGAGTTCCGCTATCGCGAAATGCCGATGCCCAGGAGCGGGCTGTCGCTGTTCGTCTCGCAGTCTGGCGAGACTGCCGACACCCTGGCCTCGCTGCGCTATTGCCGCTCGCAGGGACAGCATGTCGGCTCAATCGTCAATGTGCGCGAATCGACCATCGCGCGCGAATCCGACGTCGTCTTCCCCACTCTGGCCGGCCCGGAAATCGGCGTCGCCTCGACCAAGGCGTTTACCTGCCAGCTCTCCGTTCTGGCGGCCCTCGCTCTTGCAGCCGGCAAGGCGCGCGGACATATCAGCCCGGCGGAAGAAGCGCGCTTTGTATACGAACTCAGCGAGGCGCCCCGTTTCGCCAACCAGGCGCTGAAGCTGGAAAAGCAGATCGAGCGGATCGCGCAGGACCTGTCCAAGGTGCGCCACGTGCTCTATCTGGGGCGCGACACCAGCTACCCGCTGGCGCTTGAAGGCGCGCTGAAGCTGAAGGAAATCAGCTATATCCACGCCGAGGGCTATGCAGCGGGCGAACTCAAGCATGGCCCCATCGCGCTGATCGACGAAGACATGCCGGTTGTGGTGATCGCACCGCACGATCATGTCTTCGAGAAATCGGTCTCCAACATGCAGGAGGTCGCCGCACGCGGCGGCCGCATCATCCTGATCACCGACGCCCGCGGCGCAGAAGAAGCGGCCCTGACGACCGAGCATACGCTGATCATGCCGGAAATGCCGGCGCTCATCACCCCGATCGTCTACGCCCTGCCGATCCAGATGCTGGCCTATCACACCGCCGTCCTGATGGGCACGGATGTCGATCAGCCGCGCAATCTGGCCAAGTCGGTAACCGTGGAATAGTGCCGCAGCGCAACATAATGGGCATAACGGAGATTGCCGGGCGCAATGCGAGGTCTATATTAGCGGGCACCAAGCTGTCAGAGGGACCATGTCCGCAGAACCGCCCCACAGACCAAGCGCGCTGACCCGCCTCAGGAACTATTTCCTGACCGGCGTGATCGCGGTCGCGCCGCTGGTGATCACCGCCTATCTGATATGGACATTTGTCCAGTGGGTGGATTCCTGGGTCATTCCCTACGTCCCCAAGATCTACAATCCAGAGACCTATCTGCCGTTCGACATTCCGGGCGTCGGGTTGATCATGGCGGTGTTCATTCTCACGCTGATTGGCTTCCTGACGGCAAACATCATTGGCCGCACGATTGTCGGTTATGGTGAGCGGCTGTTGAGTCGGATGCCAGTTATCAGAAGTCTTTACAATGGCTTGAAGCAGATTTTCGAGACGGTGCTTTCCGACACGAACTCATCTTTCAAGCTCGTCGGATTGCTGG
>JAUIBM010000555.1 GCA_030428345.1 Alphaproteobacteria bacterium
CTGCGCGCCCTGCACGACCCGGTGGTCGTAGGTCGAGGTGAGGGTCATCACGGGCGCCAGCGCGAGCCCCGCAAGCGCGTCGGCCGACATACTCGCGGCCTCGACCGGAACGCCGATCGCTCCGGTCGCGACGATCACCTCGCTTGCGTTGATACGTGACCCGTCATCCAATGCAGCTTCAAAACCGTCGTCTCCAGCCTTCGAGAGGCGGATCAGACGTCGACCAAGCCGGATCGGCAGTCGGAAGCGTGTAGCATATGCTTCAAGATAGTCGGCGAACTCGTCGCGGCTCGCATAGAGTTCCCGGTTTCCCGCCAGGTCCAGTCCCGGTAGGGCGCTGAACTGACGTGGCGTGAACAAGGTGAGCGAGTCGTACCGGACACGCCAGTTGTCTCCCACCCGCCGATGCCTTTCGACGATGGTGAACTGCAGACCAGCCTCCTTGAGATAGTACCCGGTCGCAAGACCGGTCTGGCCGGCCCCAACGACAAGGACGCGCTTTTCCATCACACCACGACGACTCTGGCTCCTACGGGCACACGCTCATAAAGATCCTCGACATGCTCGTTCACCATCCTGATGCAGCCATTGGAAACAGACTTGCCGATGGTCCAGGGCTCCGTCGTTCCGTGGATACGATACAGTGTGTCGCGATTATTCCGGTAAAGGTAGAGAGCTCGGGATCCTAACGGGTTGTTGGGTCCGCCGGGGACACCGCCTGCGTAGCGGGCATATTTCCCCGGATCTCGGCGGATCATGTTGTCCGTCGGGCGCCAGGACGGCCATTTTGCCTTCCTGCCGATCACGGCCGAGCCGGTAAAAGCAAGTCCCGCCTTGCCGACACCGATGCCGTATCGTCGGGCAGAGCCTGCACCACCGACAAGGTACAGATACTTCTCGCGTGGAACCACCACGATCGTTCCTGCCGGGTAGTCATATGGCGATCTTACGTTCTGTGGCAGGAAGCGTTCTTCCAGCACGAACTTGCGCCTTGCGGTGTGTGCAAGGGCCTGACCGGGCACCGCGAGCAGCGCGAACATCCCGAGGACGAGCATTCGCCTGTCGATCCGTCCCACCGAACCATCATCAATTCTTTTCGGCTCAGTGTTCATGACCGTCCTCACCCCGGGGAGGAGCGACGTCGGGAACGAGCTTTTCTATCTTCGCACCTTCCTTGAGTTCAGCAATGATCCGCCTCTCCTCGGCGGCTTTCAGAGCTTGTCGTATCTGCGGCGCCACGGACTCAAACGCCGGGGCCGGACGATTTCGGGTTTCCTCGAGCAGAACGACATGAAATCCGAAGGCGCTTGCAACCGGCGTCTGCGTGTATTCACCAGGCTTCAGCTTCGCGGCCGCCGCATCGATCTCCGGCAAGACCTGGCCTTCCGCCACAAAGCCGAGGTCTCCGCCCTTGACCCTGGAGACTTCGTCGGCCGAGCGCTCCTGCGCCAGTTCCACGAACGCCTTTCCCCCCTTCAGCGCCTCAATGACCTCGACGGCATCGCCCTCGCTGCCAAGCAAGATATGGCGAAGCCGACGCTCGGTAACCGGCGGAACCCTTGCCGCCTGTTCGTCATAGGTAGCCCTGACGACGCTGTCGGTCACCGCTTCTTCCACCTGTTGTTCCAGGAAAAGGGTGCGCAGCGTCTGATCTTCCAGAAACGCCAGCTGCCTCTTGTAGGCGTCCTGCCCGGTAACGTTTGCCGCACGGGCAGCGGCTGACACGATCTTCATGTCGATCAGTGCGTCGACCAGGATGGAACGCCTCGCATCAGGCGGCATCTGGGCGAGCTGCGGCCCGTACATCTGCTCGGCGAGGGCAAGGTCGTCCGCCGTGATATCCTGGCCATTCACACGACCGACGACATCTGTGTCCTGAGCCAGAGCCGAAGATCCGAGCGGAAAAGACAGCGTCAGGATCATCGCGCCGAGGAGAAGGCCGGCATTGCTCCGTCTCCGGTTCCCGATCGTGCTATTCATCGGAGCCTCCTTGCTGTTTCGCGGCGGTAACGAGCGGATCGATAATCTCGCTGAACCGCTCGATGCTCAGTGCGCCTTTTTGCATCTGGCCATTGATGAAGAAGGTCGGCGTCGAGTCCACTCCAAACGACTTGCCTGCCTCGGCAACGGCAGAGACCTGATCCAGCAACTCCTGGTCCTTGAGGCATTTCTCGAAATCGGCGGTGCTCATCCCCGTCATGCCCATCACTGACTTGAGTGCCTCGGTCCCGTCGGCAACCCGTGCCCAATTGTCCTGCGTGCGGTAAAGCAGATCGATGGTGGGGTACCATTTGTCATCGCCCATGCACCGCGCCAGCATGAATCCGGCCGAGGACCGCGGATCGAACGGAAACTCCCGCATGATGAAGCGGACCTGACCCGTATCGACATATTTTTTCTTGAGCTCGGGCCACACATTTACATGAAAGGTGCGGCAATGGGGGCAGGTCAGAGACGCGTATTCGATGATCTTAACCGGCGCGTCCTCAGGCCCGAAGCTCTTTTCCGGCAGCGGCCCCGGGGCCAGCAGCGCGTCGGTTGACGGTTGCGCTAACAGGAGGGCGGGATAAGTCGCGACCATCCCGGTCGCGGCCATGCCAAAAATCAGATTGCGGCGTTTCATTTCAGGTCCTTTCGTGAGGACGGTTTTATGCAAGCTCTAGCCCCTTGAGAGGCAAGGGGGCTCTCGCTAGAAAAGTGCACTTGTTTGGGCTCGAACGATGATGGGGGCCGGCGTTGCGA
>JAUIBM010000556.1 GCA_030428345.1 Alphaproteobacteria bacterium
TCTCGACCCAGGCGAGAAGGCCGCGGCGGCGCTTGGCGGCGGGCACGAAGGCGAGCGCCAGCGCGGCGTCGTCCGGCCGGCCGACATGGCGGGCGATCGACGCACCGGAGAACTTGCAGGGCCCGTTCTGGAAATCGACCTTGAGCGTGACGCCGCCCTCGAAGAACAGCAGCGTGCGCGAGGGCAGATAGGTCATGTCGGCAATGCCCTCGAGCACAAGATTGCCGCCGATCCAGCCGGCATCCACCCGCGGCAGGCCGAGATTGTCGGCGATTGCGGCGAGTTCCTCCAGCGAAAGGATGGAAAGCTGGCGCTCGTTGCGCATCCGGGTTCCGCGCTTGTACCAGGGCTCGCGACCGCCCGACAGCCGCGTCGCGCCGGCATGATAGTCGCCCTCGATCCCGTCATAGGTCAGCGACAATTCCTCAACCGGCGACGAGACGAAATCGCGGCCCGCTGCCTTGAGCACCTGGGCGACCCGCCCCTTCAGCCGCCGCCCCGGCGAGATGGCCCGGGCCGGTTTCACGATTTCGTCCATGGCAATTTCTCCGTGCAGGCGGCATCCGATCCGCGTCACACTAGCGCAAGGCAATGCCGGCGAGAAAGAAGCCGCTGGTCATTTTTCGTGGGCAAATGTTACCGTCGCAGTCGCAATCGCAGGGAGGGATTCATGAACGAGGAACGGATCGTCGCGCTGGACATGCCGGAGCAGGAGACGCCGCTGGACGAACGCCAGCAGAAATATCTGGCAGTTTGCCGGGAGAAGCTCGGCTTCTTGCCTAACGTCCTCTCCGCCTACGCCTTCAACAGCGACAAGCTTGCCGGATTCACGGCGCTCTATAACGATCTGATGCTGGGCGATTCCGGCCTGACCAAGCTGGAACGCGAGATGATCGCCGTCACCGTGTCCTCGGCCAATCATTGCTATTACTGCCTCACCGCCCACGGCGCTGCCGTGCGCAAGCTCTCGGGCGATCCGAAGCTCGGCGAGCAATTGGTCATGAACTATCGCGCCGCGAAACTGGAGCCCAAGCAACGCGCCATGCTCGATTTCGCGTGGAAGCTGACAACCGAGCCAATCGCTGTCGACGAGCCGGACCGCGCGGCGCTGCGCGAAGCCGGGTGGAGCGACCGCGACATCTGGGACATCGCCGCCACGGCCGCCTTTTTCAACATGTCGAACCGGATGAGTTCTGCGACCGATATGCGCCCGAACGAGGAATATCACTCGCAGGCCCGGTAGGAGGGCGGGAAGGCTTCCGACAAGGCGGACCGCCGGATTTGAGGACAAACAGCGAGCAAGAATCCTGAGCAAGAACCGGGATTGGCGATCCGCCCGGCAATATCGTAAGAGAGCGCCGGGCCTGATCGCGAACACCCGGCGCGCGATCTCCCACGGCCGCCTGCCCTGCCCGAATTTGCGAAAGGATCCCCGATGTGGTTCGTGACCTCATGCTACGGCAAGGCTTATGCGGCCTATTTGGCGGTGTTCCTCGCCTCGGTCCGCCAGAGCCATCCTGACGGCCGGGTCCTGGTCATTCACGACGAGATTCCCGAAAGGATCGTCCGCGCGATGGCGCGGGAGAACCCCAACGCCCGGTTCGTGCACAAGGGCGACGTCAAGCTGGCGAAGGACAACACCCGGCGCATCGCCGCCAAACTCGATTTCTGGATGGCGGCGTTCGACCTGATCGACGCGGATACGATCGTCTTCATCGATGCCGACACGATCGTCCGCGCCAGCCTGAAGAGCGCCCTGCTTCCCGGCTCGGACGCGCTCGTCACGGCCAGGGCGGGCAGATTCCCGCTGAACACCGGCGTGGTGATCGTCCGCAACAGCGATCGCGGCAAGGCCCTTGTCGCCGACTGGAAGGCTAGAACCGAGGAATTGTGCCTTTCCGCGGACCGCATTGCCGAGAGCACGAAGCTGTCCGGCGGGCCGGACCAGGCCACGATGCTGGAACTCATCGGCGACCCCAGGCCCGTCCCCGGCATGTATTGCGGCGATTTCGCCATCCAGGTCGCGCGTTGCGAGGACTATAACCAGACCGATTGCGTGCCGCTTTCCGCGCCCGCCAAGGTGTTTCATTTCAAGGGCGGCGTCTGGCGCAAGATCCTGATGATGGATCGCGGCTACACGGCCGAGCGCAGCGAGGAAGCGAGCCGCGACGCTGGCCGGCGAGGAAGCCCGGATGGGCATGCGCCTGGTTCCCTTCAAGTACCGCATGACCAGGCTCAGGGGGCAAGTGACGCGGCTGCTTCGCGGGCGGTCCGCGAGCGCTTGAACCGCGCGCGGATGGGTCCGGTGCGGGCCGGCCGTCAGCGGGTGATTTCGGCGTCCACCCGGGTGCGGTAGGGCCCGAAGAAGCCGAAGCGCCGGCCGGTGCGATAGCGGATCTTCAGGGTGCGGCCGCATTCGGCGCAATGGCGCTCGAAGCGGATGTCGAAGAACCGGCCGCGAACCTGCTCCACCATCTCGTCGTAGATCAGTTTCCGGCAGCAAAGCGGCAGGTCGTGCCCCATGGCGGTGAGGCGGTATTTCAGCGTCTTGTAGGCCGTGGAAATGGCGATGCCGCGCTCCACATCATCATTGGAAAAGAACTTCACGCGATCGGCGTCGGGATGCGCGATCGAGGCCAGCAGCCCCAACGGCATCTTGCGGTCGGCCAGGCCGATCGCCTTCAGGCGGTTATAGGCGTCGCTGTCCTCGCCGCCATAAAGGCGGATCGCCTCGT
>JAUIBM010000557.1 GCA_030428345.1 Alphaproteobacteria bacterium
GGTCACGACGCCCATGCCGGTCACGACCACTACCGGCCGCCCCAGATGATCGACATATTTCGTCATCGTTTTCTCCAGTGTCGCCGCAGCGCGCCTCGTCCAGACCAGCGGTCTAGATTCTTTCCATCAGGCCGAAGCCTTCGCCCCTGTAGTGGCCGATCGTGCTGACCAGCACCGAGGACGGCTTCGATCCGAACGCCTTCTCGGCATCCTCGAAGGGAGGATACAAACTGCCATTGTAGAGCGCCAGCGCCGCAAGGGCTATCCCGGCCGGGAAGTTCGCTTCGATCGGATTGCCGATCATCGTGGTGAAGGCGCGAATCGCCACATCGTCGCCGAGCTTGGCGCGCAATGCCGCGAACTCGATCTCGGTCGCGTCCTTGTAGCCGGTAGCGCCGGAAATCACCGGCGTTCCGGCATCCGGGCTCAGCTTGTCGAGCATCGCGGCGAGTCGCTCGCGCGTCGATTTTTCGTCGCGCGGGCCGAGGTCCGAGACGACCCGCGTCAGCTTCGCATAGGGCTTTGCGCCGCGCTTGCGCGCGTGATCGGCGTCTTCCATCACCACGAAGGCGCCGGCCGTGCCGGTGATGACGCCGCCGCCCGCCGCCTGGCGGGCCTGGATCGGCATCGGCTCGCCGCGCCAGGGGAAGTGGCCAAGCTCGAGATTGAGCAGCAGGTCCGGGCGCTCCGCATTGAAGGCGCCGCCGACCAGCGCATGCGTGCTCTGGCCTGCCTCGATGCGGCGCATGGCGTTCTCGATCGCGGTCAGACCGGCCGATTCCTCGCCCATATAGGTGCGCGAGGAGCCCGTGACCTTGTGAACGATGGAGATGTTGCCGGCCAGCAGGTTCGACAATTGCGCCAGGAACAGCGTCGGGCGCAGATCGGAAGGAAGGCGTTCGTTCAGCAGCATTTCGCGGTCATTGCGCGAAACAGCGTCGCTCATCACCGATTCGTCGACCGCCAGATCGCGTTCGCCGCCGCCGGCCGCGACCACGAGGTCCATGCTGGAGACGAGCGCCTCGTCGGTCTTCAGCCCCGCATCGTCGAGCGCCAGTCCGGCTGTGTAGGTGCCGAGGCGCTGCCAGTTTTCCATCTGGCGCTGGTCGCCGCGGCGCGGAATCTGCTTCGACCAATCCATCGCCGGCAGCGGGTGGACGCTGTAGGGGGCGAAGCGTTCGCTGTCGATCACCGGCTTGGGCGCCTGCGGTCCCCCCAGGATTTCCCAATGGGATTGGGCGCCTTCTCCAAAGCAGGAGACGAGGCCGACTCCGGTTATCCATACCTCACGCGAAGTCATTGGCATCCATCCAGTCGTGCGCCGGGACAATCACCCGGCTTTGTCAAAAGCTATGATTGCAGCAATCGGGGATTACGACGCTGCCGCCGCCGCGCTCTTCATGTCAGCGACCTGTTTGCGGATCAAGTCCTGCAAATGGGGGGAGGGGAAGGGCATCACCGTATAGGTGAGCTGCGCGTTGGCGATGCGTTTGTTGCCGGAGCGGATCTCGCCGCGGGTCACGGCATAGCCGGATCCCTCATGCTCGATCGTCGCCGTGATTTCCAGCTCGGCGCCGGGGCCGACGAAATCGCGCAGCTTGCCTTCCTTGACGCCGGCGAGCAGCGGAATGCGGGAGAAATCGATCGTGTGCATGATCATGATGCCCGAGGCCTGGGCCATGGTCTCGATCAGCAGGACGCCCGGAACGAGGGGATGGCCGGGAAAATGGCCTTCGAAAACGGTGCTTTGGTCGGGGACCGTCGAGCGGGCCTTGAGCACCTTCGCCTCCAGGTCGACGGAGTCGATGCGGTCGATCATCTGGAAATATTCGAGTTGCATGCCGCTGGGACCAGCCTTTCGGTAAAAAGGCAAGGCCCCGTCCTGCGGGGCCTCGCGTGGCTAACGTTCGCCGATTCGTGTGGCGCCTGGAAAAGCCTCAGACGGCCTTTGCGGCAACCAGCTGATCGATCTTGGCGCACAGGTTCTTCATGACGAAATATTCCTCGGTCGAGGCCTTGCCGTCATTGACTTCCTGCGTCCAGCTTTCCAGCGGAATCTTGATGCCGAATTCCTTGTCGATCGCGAACACGATGTCGAGAAAGTCGAGGCTGTCGATGCCAAGATCGTCGATCGTATGGCTCTCCGGCGTGATTTCCTCGCGCGGGATCTCGCTTGTCTCGGAAATGATGTCCGCGACCTTGTCGAAAGTGGTGCTCACGTATTCTGCCTCTTCAATCGTGGATGCAACGGCGCCTGCTTGTCACACGGCCGCAAGCGGCCGCAAATGCGAATATCGGATTGCTGCTCGCGCTGAAAGCGCTTGTGTCGCGATTTAGCTTCGTTTTCCCGGCTTTTCTCCGGGCGTCAAGCCCAAAAAGACTCGCGCGCTTTTATCCGTACCGCGCGCCATTGTCCAGAACGCGCGGACGCCTCTATTCCGGCAGCCAGTAGGCGGCCTGCGTAGCGCCGCGCCGGATGACGACAAAATTGTTCGCGAACACCCGGTAGGGCGCGCTCCATTCCCCGTCCGGCCACTGGATCCGGATTTCCGCGCGTTCCGATGGCCCCAGCCCCACATGAACGAAGCCGAGCCTCCCGGAGGCGTGTCCGCCGCCCACCTGCAGCTTGCGAACGCGCACCGTATTGCCGGTGCGCACCGAGATCGAAGCGCCGATGGCGTCGCGATTGTCGCCGTCCTGGCCGATTTCGATCTCCAGCCAGTTGCCCATG
>JAUIBM010000020.1 GCA_030428345.1 Alphaproteobacteria bacterium
GCGTTGGACGCCTTCGCGACTGACGTCGGGGCCACCCGCGGCGCTCTGTCGACTCGCCACCTTGTCGATCTCGTCGAGGAAGACGATCCCCGACTGCTCGGTGCGCTCGATCGCGCGCCGTTGGACCGCGTGCAGGTCGATCAGCACCTGCAGCAGGCAGAACGGGTGCGCCAGAATCGAAATCACCGGCATTGCCAGGATCATGTAGAACAGGAACTCCGCGCGCGGGCCGATCTCGCGCCGCAACCGTCGTGGCGATCGGGTGTGCACCAGCACCGTCTGTATCCATCCCTTGATCCAGCGCGTGCGCTGGCGCACCCAGCCTCCCAGATGCGGCGGCGCTTCCTCGAAAGTCGGCAGCGTGATCGTGCCGCAGCGATAGCCCAGCCGCATCAGACGCACGCCCAGATCTGCGTCCTCGGTAACGTTCCACGGATCCCACCCGCCGGCATGCCGCAACGCGGCCAGTCGGAAATGATTCGACGTGCCGCCAAGGGGAATTGGCGCGCCGACGTTTTCCAGCACGGGCAGGAGACCACGGAACAAGGCGTCGTATTCAAATGCGAACATGGCCGTAAGCCAGTTTTGCTCACGATTGTGGATGGCAAGCGGCGCTTGCAGGCAGGCAAGTCCCTCGTCGGCAGCCAGGAAGCGCTCATGGGCTTCGCGCAATTGCATCGGATGCGGTCGGTCTTCCGCATCGTAGATGACGAGAAATTCACCCGTCGCCATCGGCAGCGCGAAATTGAGCGCCTTTGGCTTGGTGCGCGGCAGCGAAGGCGGGCATGCCAGCAGATGAAAGCCGGGAGGCAGATCGAGCGCGCCGATCGCCTCGATCGTATCCGGGTCGTCCTCCTCGCACACCAGGAAGACCTCGCGGCGATCCTGCGGCCAGTCGAGACGGTCGAGCGCTGCGACGAGGTCGCCCACCTCGCCGGACTCGCGGTCGAGCGCCGCCAATATGGTGTAGACGGGCAATTCCTCCGGGCGCATCGGCGCAGGCGCGAAGTCCCGCGGCTGCGCCAGGGCGTCGAGCCGCCACACAAGCAAGGCCCGCACAAGGATGCACGCCAGGTAAATGAGCGTCAGCACCAGTCCCGCGGCCAGATACGCGCGATGCGGATCGACGGCGCTCAGCGCGAGCGCAGTGGCGATGCCGGCAATGGCGATCGCGAGCTGGGAGGAGGAAATGCGCCGCCCTGCGGAAAAATGAGGGAATCTCCGGCGCAGCAACACACCCGCCCGCTCGACAAGCGCCTCTCTGCTGCGCGAGAAGCGGGCAAGGCGCAATTGGGCGGATCCGACGAGCACCACGCCGGACATGAGGTCGGGGGCCGCTGCAGCCTGATCGATCAGCCATGCCGCGCCCGTCTCTTGCGCGGAGACAAATAGCAGACCCTCGTTTTCGGCGGTCCCGGTGAAAGGCAGCGGCTCGATTTCCTCGCCTTCCCAGGGCGCATCTATCTGGACGGCGTCGGGCGGCACACAATCGGCGTGACCCGCGCCCAGATGTGCAGCCAGCGCTTCCTCGTAGATATCGCGCCGGATGACGCCGCTTCGAATCAGGAACTCGGAGGCGGGCAGTTCGCATTCGCGCGTCCGGTTCGCCGCGAGGATGAGCGAGCGCTCTGCTACACCTGCTTTCGCCAGAAAGGCGATGTCCGAGGGCAGGGGCGCGGCCTGGTTTTCACCCCAAGGGCGAGGCGCCGCCGCGCCGGAACGCAACGCCATGACGGATGGGGCTTGTACTCCCTGCAGGACACGCGGTCTCCAGTGTCCCGACGCAGACCCGCCCCCCGGAAGGTCCCGTTCCCCTGTGTGCATGAATTTGCTAGACCTTGCTCCCGACGTATGGCTGCGGTTGTGCGTTTCACTAAGATTTTATACTCGGATAGATTGAGATGCGACTCCATAATTGCCCTGGATTGCAGGGAATGATTGCGTGCATGCGCATAGCCGCGCTGGCGATGGGCTGCGCCATGTTTCTCGGCGTCGGAGCGGCGGCCGCGCAAAATCCCACCGTTCCCAATTACTGGAATCCGGGCGAGCGGCTTATCAAACCCGATCTTTCCAGCGTCGACCGGCTGCGCTTCCTGACCACGACCGATTTCCCTCCCTTCAATTTCATCGACCGCCGAAAGCGGCTTTCCGGCTTCAATGTCGACCTGGCGCGCGCGATTTGCGCCGAACTTGCCATCATGGAGAAGTGCGAGATCCAGGCCTTGCCCTGGGACGAACTGCCCAAGGCGATGGAGCGGGGCGACGGCGAGGCGATCATTGCCGGGTTGGAGATGACTTCAGAGACGCGCCAGCAATATGAATTCACCCGCCCCTATCTCCAGGTGCCGGGCCGCTTCATCCAGCGCCGGGAATCGGCGATTTCCGAGCCGATGGCCTTCTCGGTGCGCAACCACAAGACCGGCCTGGTCGCGGGCTCGGCGCATGCAAAATGGTTTCTTGAGGCCTTTCGCGGCGCTGCGTCACAGGAGTTTCCCGATCGCGCGGCTGCGCTCACCGCGCTCAAGGACCGCAAGGTCGACCTGGTGTTTTCCGATGCGGTGTCGCTCGCCTTCTGGCAGGTCTCGGAAGCGGCCGGGGATTGCTGCGCATTCGCCGGTGGCGCCTATGAATCGCCGGACCGCTTTGGCGGCGGACTGTCGATCGCTTTTGCAAAGGGGCGGACAGAACTGGCGGCGGCGAGCGAATATGCGATCAAGGAACTCAACGACAAGGGCGTCTTCGCCGAGCTTTATCTGCGCTATTTCCCGCTGAGCCTTTACTGAGCGCCGTCGGCGAGCCGGGGCCGGCCGCGCCGCCTCTGGTTCTGTGGCCGGAACGGCACCATGAGTGTCCAGGCCAGGCCCTCCGGGCGGTCGTCCTGCCATTCCTCCAGACCGATTTTCATCGCATCATGGCCGAGCGCGGGCTGCGAGATATAGGTCCCGAACATCCGATCCCAGATCGGCAGGTTGAAGCCGTAATTGGAATCGGTCTCTCGCGGATCGGTCGAATGGTGGACCCGGTGCATGTCTGGGGTGACGACGAACAGCCGCAGCACGGCGTCGAGGCGATCGGGGAGGCGAAGATTGGAATGGTTGAACAGCGCGACGCCGTTCAGCACGATTTCGAAGATCAGCACCGAGGCCGCCGGCGCGCCGAGCGCGATGACGATGGCATATTTCCACAGCATCGACAGGAGTATCTCGATCGGGTGAAACCGGATCGCGGTGGTTACGTCGATTTCGATGTCGGAATGGTGCATGCGGTGGACCCGCCACAGCAGCGGGACCTTGTGGCTCGCCAGATGCGAGAACCAGATAGCAAGGTCGAGCGCCACCACCGACGCGATCAGCGCGAGCCAATAGGGCGCGGCGATCATGTTGAACAAGCCGATGCCGTTTTCCGCGGCCCATACGGCCCCGCCCACCGCGGCCGTCTTGAAAATCAGGCGCAGGGCCAGCGAGTCGAGAACCGAAATCGTCCAGTTGGTCAGCCAGCGTCGCTGACGCCCGGTGCGGCGTTCGCGGCGCGGAGCCAGCCATTCTAGCAAGGCGAGGGCAAGGAACAGCCCGATAAAGATCGCCAGCCTTGTCTGGGCTTCGCTCATGATGTTCCGAACCCTCCGCCCCGCACGGTTTCAATATGGCTACCGGCCGGGGCCATATTGCGCCGGTTCATCCATGCGCGCGGTCACAAAGCGTCATTTGCGGGTCACGAGCGCGTCAACGCGAGGTGCATCTACAGGGTCTGGTGACGGGCCCTTGCACCGCGCTCGATCGCCGCGCAGGCGAGCCTGTCGAGGTCCAGGTGATCGCGCAGGATTTGCAGCAGGCGCAATTCCTCCTGCTCCAGATGCAGATCGGCTGCGGCCACCTCAACCGCCAGCGCATAGGCGGTTTCGCGCAGGTTCTTCGGCAGCACAGCCTTGGCGGTTTGCAGGATCCGGCTCATGCCGTCGTCTTCCTGCAGGATCAGCGTGCAGACCGACGCCGCCTCGACCAGATTGTCCGGATTGTATCCCTTGAACGCCGGCAGGGTCTTGATCACGGTTCCGATCTTGGCCAGTTCGCTGTCCGTCATGGTGCGATCGGCCGCGGACATCATGACCATGATGTGGATGAGTGCATCATGGGGCGTGGTTTGCTGCATCTTGTTTCCCTTGAAGCAGCGCAAGGCTGCGTGGATTCGTCGATGGCTGTAAACTAGGCGCTAGACCTGCCTGCTGCAAGGCGCTTGGAAAGCCCGCCGCCTTGCACTAAACCCGGCCGGTCAACACCCTTGCCGCGCAACGAAGCCTCAATGGGCGCCGATACGCCCTTCCCGACCACAGGTCCGACTACAGGAAATCCCATTAATGACCGGCGCCACCTCCATCGCCAACGCATCGCCCGCTCTCGCGATCACCCCCGAGCTCTCGGCGGCCGCCGCCAAATGCAATGCCTGGGATTTCGAGGAGGCGCGCAAGATCATCGCCCGCTACGAAAAGACCGGCTTTCCGGGCACGGTGCTGTTCGAGACCGGCTACGGTCCCTCCGGCCTGCCGCATATCGGCACCTTCGGCGAGGTGGCGCGCATGTCCATGGTCCGCCATGCCTTCCGCGTGCTGACGCAGGACGCCGTGCCGACCCGGCTGCTGTGCTTTTCCGACGACATGGATGGGATGCGCAAGGTTCCCGAGAACGTGCCCAATCCGGAGATGCTGCGCGAGCATCTGGGCAAGCCGCTGACCCGGGTGCCCGATCCCTTCGGCGAGTACGAGAGCTTCGGCCATCACAACAATGCGATGCTGCGGCGCTTTCTCGACACCTTCGGCTTCGAGTATGAATTCGCCAGCGCCACGGACTACTACACCTCGGGCCGCTTCGACGAGACGCTGCTGCGCGCGCTCGAGCGCTATGACGAGATCATGGCCGTGATGCTGCCGACCCTGGGCGAGGAGCGCCGCGCCACCTATTCGCCCTTCCTGCCGATCTCGCCAAAGACCGGCAGGGTGCTTTACGTGCCGATGAAGCGGCTCGATCCGGCCGGCGGAACGATCACATTCGACGACGAGGACGGCGAGGAAACGACGCTCGCCGTGACCGGCGGCAATGTGAAGCTGCAGTGGAAGCCGGATTTCGGCATGCGCTGGGCGGCGCTCGGCGTAGACTTCGAGATGTATGGCAAGGACCACCAGCCCAATGGCGCGGTGTATTCGAAGATCTGCCGGATCCTCGGCGCCCGCCCGCCCGAGCAATTCGTCTACGAATTGTTCCTGGACGACAAGGGCCAGAAGATTTCAAAGTCCAAGGGCAATGGCATCACCATCGATCAGTGGCTGTCCTACGCCTCGCCCGAAAGCCTGGCGCTTTTCATGTATCAGAAGCCGAAGACCGCCAAGCGGCTCTATTTCGATGTGATTCCGCGCCAGGTGGACGAATATTTCCAGCACCTTGCCGCCTATGGCGGCCAGGACGCGGAAAAGCGGCTGCAAAATCCGGTCTGGCACATCCATTTCGGCAATCCGCCGGTTGTCGACATGCCGCTGACCTTCACCATGCTGCTCAATCTCGTCTCGGCGTCGAACGCCCACGACAAGTCAATCCTGTGGGGGTTCATCACCGCCTACATGCCGGGCGTCACCTCTGCGAGCCATCCCGTGCTCGATCAACTCGTCGGCTACGCGATCCGCTATTTCGAGGATTTCGTGAAGCCGCACAAACAGTTTCGCGCGCCCGATCCGCGCGAACGCGAGGCGCTCGCCCTGCTTGACGGCAAACTCGCCGCGCTCGGCGCGACGGCGGATGCCGAGGCGATCCAGAACGAGGTTTTCGCGGCCGGCAAGGAAATGGAATACGACAATCTGCGGGCCTGGTTCCAGGCGCTCTATCAGATCCTGCTTGGCCAGGATCAGGGGCCGCGCTTCGGTTCCTTCGTCGCGCTCTATGGCATTGACCGCACGCGCTCGCTGATCGCGCAGGCGCTGGCGGGCGATTTGTCGGTCTCTACCACCTAATAATCCGCCTGCGCGGCCTCTCCAGCCGGGATGGGCGCGGGCGGGTCTCCCCATTGCCCGCGCCTCTCAGCCCTGGCCGACTGGAGGGCCTCGGCATAAGGCGATCCGGCGTCATCGCCGGTCGCCGGCGCGGGGCGCGCCCATCCTCGCGACACCAGCCATTCGCCGATGTCGCGGCCGTCGATTTCACATCGGGTGATCACGCTGCGGGTCTCGCCGGCCTTTTCCGCCGGAGTGTCGACGGGGTCGCATTCGATCGGGCGTCCGCGCAGCAGGCGCCGAAGCGCCGCGCGGGCGAAATTGCCGCAAGGCCATTGCGCCTCTCCAGCCGGCCCGCATTGCGCCTCGCCCGGCAGAGCCTCGATGCCGGCAATGCGGATCTCCGCGCCTCCGGACTGCACGACGCCCGCCGACAGAACGCGGGTGCGTTCCCAGCGCCGCGGCTTGACCGGTCTGGGCGGCGGAGGAGGGGGAACGATCGCCGGCAATCGGACCACCGTCTGCGATTGCGGCCTGGGCACATGAACCATGCCGGACGGCGTGACGTCGCGCAGATTGCGCCTGACCGGCTCGACTCGCGGCGCTTCGGGCTCCGCCGCCTCGCGGGCGGGGGCGTCGTTGCTGATACCCGCGCCGTCATCCGCAGCAGCGCCGCTATCCGCATTCGCTGCGGGCAATGGCGGAGTAGGGGGAGAGAAACCGGCATGCAGGCCCGCACCCAGCGCCACGGCGCCTGCGATCAACAGAACCATGCGCGCCCGCAATGCGGCCGCTCTACTGGCTTGCCCACAGGATGCGGGCGATCCAGTCGATTTCCTCAACCGCCAGCGTGCGGTCCGGATGGTCGGGATTGATCGATTTCAGCACCACCTGCCTGGCGTTGCGCTGGGCCAGCAATTTCACGGTCACTTCGCCCGAATGGGTGCGCACCACCACCCGGTCGCCCTTGTGTGTGGTCGCACCCGGCGCGACGATGATGATGTCGCCGCTGCGATAGAGCGGCAGCATGGAATCGCCGGTGACCTGCAGCGCGTAGACGCCGTCCTGCTCGTGATCGGGAAACTGGATTTCGTCCCAGCCATGGCCGGCCGGAAAACCGCCATCGTCGAAATAGCCGCCGACGCCGGCCTGGGCGAAGCCGAGCAGCGGCACGCCGCGCGTCGATCGGCCCAATTGCCTGCGCAGAGATGCGGCGGCGCCTCCGCCATCCTGCATCAGGGCCATGAATTCATCGAGCGAGGTGCTGGTGGCCCGCAAAGCCTTGGCGATCGATTCCGTCGACGGCCAGCGCTGCCTGCCGGCAGAGGTTATGCGTTTGGATTTGTTGAAACTGGTAGGGTCGAGACTGGACTTGCGCGCAAGCCCGGACGGCGTAAGGCGATGTTTCGCCGCAAGCGCATCAATCGCCGCCCATACCGCGTCGTGCGAAAGCATCCGGTTGCCCAACCCTTGCCCGTAACTCCAATCGGCTCCTCCGCACGCCCCTTGCGACCGAAAGGAAATAATTCCTATAGTACCGCGAAACGCGCTCCGAGTCCAGCCTGTCCGCCACATTCCTGCCGCATCATTCGGCCCTGAACGCTTCGCGTCCGCTGGCGATCATCCGATCCAGCATGTCGAGGCGGTCCTGGCCCCAAAAGGGTTCTCCGCGATAGACATAGGTGGGGGCTCCCATGGCGTCCGCGGCGATGGCCGCCTGCGTATTTTCCGCCAGGCCCTTCTCGCTCGCTTCCCCGCGTGCGGCGTCAAGCGTCACGGCGGCGTCAAAGCCCAGATTGTCGAGGAGCGCAGCCAGAACGCCGGCGTCGGAAATGTCGCCCTCGCGCGACCAGACGGTCTCGCCGGCTGCGAAGGCGAATTCGGCCGGATCCTGCCCGCCCTGGACCAGCGCCACGATCGCGCGATCGGCGAGCTGCGGATTGACCGGAAAATGCTTCGGCCTGAGATTGAGCGTCACTCCGCGCAACTCGCTGTAGCGCTGCAATTCGATCAGCCGGTAGCGCTGCCGGGTCGGCGTGCGCTTGGCGAGCGGGGCGGCGCCGCTATACTCCCAGACGCCGGAAAGCAAGACCGGGCGAAAATGCACCCGCTTGCCGTGGCGTGCGGCGATTTCCATCAATTGACGGTGGCCGAGCCAGGTCCAGGGCGAGATGACGGTGAAGAAATAGTCGATGCTGTCGGACATTGAGCCTCCCATGCGCGACCCTTCATTGCCACGGGATGTGCTGGCCGGCAAGCGTGGTGGGGTCCTCGCGGATGCGACGATGCGCCCGCTTAACCATTCACCTCATAGGTCCAGACATTGAAGGATTTCAGCACATGCGGGCCGAATGAATTGATCAGCGGAATGTCCGCGGCGTCGCGCCCGCGCGCCACGACGATGCGCCCGATCCGCGGCACGTTGTTGCGCGGATCGAAGGTCAGCCAGCGCCCGCCGAGATAGACCTCGATCCACGCGCTGAAATCCATCGGATCGACGACCGGCACGCCGATATCGCCCAGATGGCCGTTGACATAGCGCGCCGGAATGTTGAGGCAGCGGCACAGCGTCAGGGCCAGATGGGCGAAGTCCCGGCACACCCCCACGCCTTCGTTATAGGCGTCGAAGGCGGTGCGGGTGGAACGCGCCTGCATGTAGTCGAAGCGGATGTGGCGATTGACGAAATCGCAGATCGCCTGCACGCGGCCCCAGCCGGGGGCGTGATTGCCGAACATGTCCCACGCTACCTGGCTCAGCCGGTCCGTCTCGCAATAGCGGCTGCCCATCAGATAGACCAGGCAATCATCGGGCAGGTCGGGCACCGCGATCTCGGCCGCGTCGTAGGCGACTTCGTCCAGCAGGCCGCTGTCCTCGATCACGGCGTCGCTTCGAATGGTCAGATCGCCCGCCGGGGCGACAAGCCGCCGGCAGCGATTGCCGAACAGGTCATGATACAGTGAATTGGGGGCTGGCGGAGCGGTGGAGAAATCTTCAGGCTGGCGCAGATCGCCGGCCCGCTCCTCGTGCGCGCTCAGCAGGCACACCAGGGCGGTGGGCTGCTGGCAGGTAACCGTGATTTCATAACCATATCGGATCAGCATGTGCGGCCCCCGCGTTCTGTTTCGCTTGTTGGCTTGGTCGGAAGATGTGGAACGCAGTTGCGGTTTGGCCGCATTCAGACGTCAGGCACGGAAAGTTCCTTCAGATACGGGTAACCCGGTGGCGAAGCGTTGGTTCCGTGCGCCTGCAAATACAACCGGTTCCGCCAGACGAGGTGCTTCATTCGGCCGTCAGCGCAGGTTTTCGGCGGAGAGGAAGTATTCCGACTTGCGTCCGCGCGAATAGATCTTGCGCGCTGCCGCCTCGATTCTTTCCCGCCTCGCGTCGAAGGCGGTCAGGCAGCGGTCTTCATCCGCCCCGCCAAGCGCCTGCGCGTCGACCGCGAAGGAGACCTCGAACATGCCGTCATGACCGACGAAACGCACCACCTTGCGCGTGTCGTCGAAATTGCGGCTCGGATTGGGGAAGTCCAATGTCATGGTTCCGGCTTTCCTTGGCCCGTCAGGGCGCCTGATGATAGGGCTTGCGCCGGTTCCACGCATTGCGCGGCGGGATCACGGCAGATGGCGAAATCGTTGCCGCCACAGGCTCTTGCCCTTGGCGTCGCGGATGGTCATGCCGTCTGGAGGATGGGGCAGGTCGAGGGTCGCGGCCAGTTCGCGGCCGATCCGCGCTGCTTCTTCGACATCGCCGGCTTGCCGGGTGACCTTGCTGATCACGGTGTCGGGCTCGCCCCCGGCGCCCGCGCGATAATATTCGAGCCTCACCTCCACGGCGAAGCGTTCCGGCCCGGCCGACAATGGCTGGCGATGCTCAAGCCTTGCCGCCCTTGCGCGGCAGCGGTTGTGTTGGCGCGCCGGCGCGCTTCACCTGCGTGCCGACCGAAAGCTCCACTTTCGGAGCCGCCTTTTCCTTCTTGGGCTTGCGCGTCTCGCGATTGCCCCGAACCTGACCCTTGGCCATGGATATCCCTCATCGATGTTGAAGTTTCGGCGGATCAGACCCGCTCGAGATTGTCCTGCGTCGCCACCCGGTCGTGGCGTTCCTCATCGCTGCGTATGCGATATTGCAACTCGCCGCCCACCGGCGGCATGGTCGCGGTGACGCGATAATATTCCGGCGCCTTTACCCCGGCTCCAAAACGGCTCTTCAGGCGGACGCGCTGGCCTACCTTGAACACATGGGCTTCCGGCTGCGGCCGCTCCATGCGCTTTGCTGCCCGCTCCTGCGATATGTCGTTCATGATGTTTGCTGGTCCTTGTTGAGCGCCGTTTCCAGATCGCCGGCGTCTATGCGGATCATTTGCTGCACGCCGCCGCGGCCGCTGGCGATGGCCGGTAGAAACAGCCATAAACTCACACAGCGCCACGCCGGGCGCGAAAGCCCCTCGATAAGTTCTTCCTCACGCTGCGTGCGATATTCGCCCGCCGGCTCCGGCGCGTCGAAACCTGCAAGCTGAAACGGCGAGACGAAGCGGACGGTGCTTTCGAGGGTGCGATTGTGCAAGAAGGCCACTTTCCCGGTACGGCGCGCGGTTCGCGCCATGCGTTTCCCGTTCGAAAACCCGGAGGAGGTGGCGGGTCGAAGTCTCTGACACCGCGAAGCCAGATCGGCCAAATTGACGAATTTTCACCATGCGCCCCGATTGCGTTGCAATCAAGGCCTGCTTTTCTTGGCGGCGTTTGCTGTTTCGTCCCGCCGGAAGTCTTGATGCGCGTTCTCCTGCCGCGAGGTTTCTTCCATGGGCCGTCGGAATATCGCGCCGTCCGCCTCTGCCGAGACCGTTGCAGGTCTTGATGTTGCCTAGCGTAATGCGCGCGCGAGGTTGTTCATTCTCTGGACGGTTGCGGTCGACCATTTCCCTGACCGATTTTCGATTGTCAAATAATTCGGCACGGAAGAATCCCCCTTGCAACCGGCGCCGCGCCCTCATGGGGCGCACATTCGGTTGTTACAATACGCTCAGCGCAACGCGTGTTTGGTGACTTGAATTGATGATATCGAGTTGGTTGCCCGGTTACGCTGCCTTAAGGCGTCGCACGTACATGTTGCATCATTGCCTGGAGCATTGAGCGCTTGACGATGAATGAAGATCATCCGCCGAAGTCACTTACGCCGCTTGACTACCACGATAGCGTCGTCGCCCATCTGCGGAGCGTGGAGCGGCACGTGTGGGAATGGTCGGCTTCCGGAGTGCTGGCGCAGGAAGTTGGCGAGATTCGTGACACCATGTTGCGAGACACATATCGCTTGGAACAGGTCGGCCATCCACAGGTCTTCGAGGCTTGCCAGACGGCTATGACGCGCTTGGGAATCGATGCTCCGGTTACGCTTTATCAGGCGAACGACGGGACCATGAATGCATCGATCGTCTATGTGCCGGGCGAGATTCATATCGTGTTCTTCGGCCCCATTCTGGAGAAGCTCGACCATGCTGAAATGCTCGCGCTGATGGGGCACGAATTGTCGCATTACCTGTTGTGGTCGATTGGCGAGGGTGAGCATTATCGCGCAGGCCGCTTGTTCGACCACGCGCTTTCCTATCCTGACGCCAAGCCTTCACATCGAGAGACGGCGCGGCTGCTCAACCTGCATACCGAGCTCTTCGCCGATCGCGGCGCCGCGATAGCGGCCGGCGCCCCCGAACCGGCAGTGGCAGTACTGGTCAAGGTCATGACCGGACTGACCAATGTCGATCCTGCGGCATACTTGCGCCAGGCCCAGGAGGTGGAGGCTGCCGGCGCCAAGTCGCAGGGTGTTACGCACCCGGAAGCCTATTTGCGTGCGCGCGCCGTGCAACTGTGGTGGTCAGGCGACCCCGATCTATCGCATTGGCTGGAAAAACACCTGCACGGCCCGCTTTCGATCGAAGCGCTGGACCTTCTGGGACAAGCCAGGCTGACCCAAATGACGCGCGCATTCCTGGCGCGATTCATGGCGGAACTCGGAGAGGGCAGCGACGAGATCACCACGCAATTGCGCGCCATGTTTCCTGATTTCGGGCGTCAGGAAGAGGTTCCGCTCGATCTCACGGAAATCGGCGTGGAGCGGATCGATGACGCCACCCGCGACTATTTCATCGCCTTGATGTTCGACCTGGCCATGGCTGATGCCGATGCAGCCGACGCGACCATGCTCGCGGCCGCCAAGATCGCCGCCGAAATTGGCGCCACAGAACGGTTCTCCGGCGCCCTCCGGCGCGATCTCAAATGGACCAAGGCGCGCAGCGACAAACTGGTGGCGCAGGCGACCAAAGCGGCATGAGCATGGACATGGAACTTGCCGCCAAAGGCCTGGGGCCTCAGTCCATTCCCAAGCGTCCGCTGCGCACCGTCCTGGAGGACGGCAAGCTTCTGCCACCCGACGATCTGGTGCATGCCATGCTGGGTCTCATGCGTCAGGTTGCCGACCTGCATGCCCATGGCCGGGTTGCGCAGATCGGGCTCGACAGCGTTGTGGAACTAGAAGACGGACAACTGGCGCTTGCCGATCCTGCCGGGATTGCGCCGAACGCCAACCTCGAGGCTATCCGTGAGGTGCAGCCACAGGGCTCCAGCGCGCTCAAGCTGGTTGGCCACTACCGCGTCACGCAAGACGAGCAGCGCGGAACCAAAGTCGACGATCTGTCAGTGCTCGACGGTGACGAGATCAAGATCAAGAACCCGGTCTACATTACCCGGCTGCGGAGCTGGGAAACCGAGCTGGGCCACCACGACGAAATCGCGGATGTGTTCCAGCTGGGCATGGTGATGGCATCGCTCGCCTGCGGCCTCGATCCGTCCGCATTCGACGATATCGAGCGCTTCTCGCTCCATCGCGACAACCTGTTCGCCATCGCGCCGCGCCTGCATCCGGTCATCGCGTCGTTGATCCTGGAGGCGACGGCGCTTAACCGCCACGAACGCGCTACGGATGCAGCCGAACTGGCCCGGCGGCTGGATACCTGGCGCGATCAGCCAACCGGCATTGAGGTTGAACGCGTACTGGCCGGGGCGCAAGGGATTCCCGGTCGCCGTGCAGCCGTGCTCGCCCATCTTCGCAACAGGCTGTTCGACCTCTCGCGCCGCAACCGGCTGATCCACTTTCGCGCGACCCAGAGTTCGATCAACTTCACCGAGGCGAGCATCCCCATCGTGATGCGCATAGAAAGTGTGCGGGCCAAAGATCTTTGCACCTGGAGGGGCCAGTTCGCCAAGGATGTGCTGAGTGGAAAGGCGGTGCCGCTCAATCGCTGGCTTCGTTTCGAGGACCAGCCCCAGATTCCCTCTCAGCTCGATAGGATCATTCAGGAAAATCGCCGGAACCGCAACGAGTACGGCTTTTCCAGCCTGAGGCTGACAGTCGCCTTCCTGCATTGGCACAATCTCAAGGAAGCGCCGGACGAGCGCATCAGTTCGCCCTTGCTGTGGTTGCCGGTGGAGGTCTCCCGGCGCAAGGGCGTCCGCGACCGGTATGTAATGAATTGCGTGGACTCGGTGGCGGAATTCAATCCTGCCCTGCGGCACATGCTTCGCCGGTTGTATGACATCGAACTGCCTGAAACGGTCGATCTGGCTGCGACCTCCATTGAGGCGATACACGAAGCCATCCGCACTCAAATTCACGAAAGTGAACCGGGCGTGCGCCTCGAATTGCAGGAACGCCCCGCGATCCGGTTGATACTCCAGCGCGCAGTAGCACGGGTAAACAAGTTCAATCGCCGCGGAACGGGCAAGAAGCAGACGATCAGCGCCAGGGCGGAGTTCAACTATTCGCGCGACGACTATCGCCCGCTGGGTCTCGCGCTGTTTGAAAAATTCGTCAAACCCGACCCTCT
>JAUIBM010000558.1 GCA_030428345.1 Alphaproteobacteria bacterium
CCTTCGAGATCACATTGCCGGTATCGAGCGCCGTGGTCGAGAAAACGCCATTGTTGAACTGGGCGACATATCCCCCCGTGACAGGCTTCCAGCTGCCGTCGAGCCCGCCGCCGCCGGCTGTCGGATTGATCTTGGCGGTCTGGCAGGCGGTCAGGAGGCAGGCGGCGGCCAGCGCCAGGCTGAGTTTCGTCGCGATGTGCATGGGTCAGTGGTCCTCCTCAATGGCGGCGTCGAGCGCCTCCAGTTCGTCGATCAGGCCCTCGATCATGGAAAGGCCCTTATTCCAGAACGACGGGTCGGTTGCGTCAAGCCCGAACGGGGCCAGAAGCTCGGAGTGGTGCTTGGCCCCGCCCGCCTTCAGCATCTCGAAATAGCGCTCCTGAAAGCCGCTCTCCGAATCCTGATAGACCGCATAGAGCGAATTCACCATGCAATCGCCGAAGGCATAGGCATAGACATAGAAGGGCGAATGGATGAAATGCGGGATATAGCTCCACCAGGAGCGGTAGCTGTCATCCAGTTCGATCGCCGGCCCCAGGCTGGCCGATTGCGCCTCCATCCAGATGTCGCCGATGCGCACCGCCGTCAGTTCGCCCTGGTAGCGCTCGGTGTGGATGCGGCGCTCGAACAGATAGAACGCGATCTGGCGCACCACGGTATTGATCATGTCCTCCACCTTCTGCGCCAGCATGGCCATGCGCTCGGCCGGGCTGCCCGCCCGCCGAAGCATGTGGCGGAAGGTCAGCATTTCGCCGAAAACGCTCGCCGTCTCGGCCAGGGTCAGCGGCGTCTGGGACATCAGCGGACCCTGCCCGGCCGCCAGCACCTGATGCACGCCATGGCCCAGTTCATGCGCCAGCGTCATCACATCCCTCGGCTTGCCCAGGTAATTGAGCAGCACATAGGGATGCACGGCGGGAACGGTGGGATGCGAGAACGCGCCCGGCTGCTTGCCGGGCCTTACCGGCGCGTCGATCCAGCGCTTGTCGAAGAAATCCGACGCGATCTCGGCCATGCGCGGCGAAAAACCGCCATAGGCGTCCAGCACCAGCCCCTTGGCCTCTTCCCAGCCATAGACATGCGCCGCCGAGCGCGGCAGCGGCGCATTGCGGTCCCAATACTGCATCCGGTCAAGGCCGAGCCAGCGCGCCTTCATGGCGTAATAGCGGTGCGAAAGCCGCGGAAATGCCGCCTCGACCGCCTGCGCCAGCGCATCGACCACCTCCGGCTCGACCCGGTTCGCCAGATGGCGGGAGGCGGCAACGTCCTCGAAATGCCGCCAGCGGTCGGAAATCTGCTTGTCCTTGGCCAGCGTGTTGGTGATCAGCGAGAACAGCCGTTCATTCGCCTTGAGCACCCGCCCGATCTCGCGCGCTGCTTCCTCTCGCACGGCGCGGTCGCCTTCCTGCAGCAGGTTGAGGGCCGGCTCGATCGAAATTTCCTCGCCGCCCACCGTGAAGCGCAGACCGGCCATGGTTTCGTCGAACAGCCGGTTCCAGGCCGCATGCCCGACGACCGACTTGTCGTGGAACAACTCCTCAATGCGATCTTCGAGCTGATGCGGCTTGTCCTTGCGAATGTCCTGCAGCCAGGGCCGGTAGTGTCGCAGCGTCGCTTCGCCTTGCATCGCCGCATCGAGCGCGGAATCCTCCAGCCGGTTGAGTTCCAGCTCGAAGAACAGCATGTGCGAGCCGGCCGCTGTGATCCTCTCCTGCGCGTCGCCGAAGACCTTGGCGCGGGCGACATCCGACGTGTCGCCGAAATAGGAAAGCCCGGCGAACGACATGATCCGGCCCATGCGTTCCTGGATCGCCTCATACTGCGCGATCGCGCCGCCCAGGCCGGCCGGGTCGCTTGCCAGCAGACCGGCGAGCTTTCCCTTGAATTGCGTCTCGAAGGCCTGCGCCTCGTCCTTGCACCGCTCCAGATCGTCGCGATAGGCTTGGCTGTCCGCTCCCGGATAAAGATCGTCGAGATTCCAGTGCGGAAGATCGCCCAGCGCGATGCGCTTGTCGGCGGCGGCTTGATTGTCTGACATGGTTGGGAGCCTTTCCCGCGGGTCGGGAAGCCTGGTCCCCATCCGGCGAAGCTATTCTAAAACTCTAACGATTAACCGTCCGAATGGTTCACCGTCCCGGTTAAAGCGATATTTATGCAGCCGTTCTAGAACAGTCCACAAATGAAACAACCCGTCTCCGGCGCAGACCGGGAACGCGGGAAGGGGATCGTCGCCGCGCCCTGCCGGCGCAAACCTTCGGGGAGACCAATGGCACAGACTGTCCTGATCGTCGATGACGATCCCGTCCAACGCCGCCTGATCGAGGCAACCGTCTCCCGCATGGGTCTCACCGCCCTGACAGCGGCCGGCGGCGAAGAGGCGCTGGAAATCCTCGCCGGTCCGCAGTCGCCACGCATCTCCGCCCTTCTTCTCGATCTGGTGATGCCGGGCACCGACGGCCTCGCCGTGCTCGCCGAAATGCGCGAGCGCGGCATCGCCGTGCCGGCGATCGTCCAGACCGCCCAGGGCGGCATCGATACGGTGGTGCGGGCGATGCGCGCCGGCGCGTTCGATTTCGTGGTGAAACCGGCCTCGCCGGAAAAGCTGCAGCACGCCATCGGCAACGCGCTGAAGATCGACGCGGCCTCTGCCAACCGTCAAAAGGCGCGGCGACGCGCCCCAGGCCAGATCACCTTCGATGCGATCGTCA
>JAUIBM010000559.1 GCA_030428345.1 Alphaproteobacteria bacterium
GCCTTGGCCAGGGTCGGTTTCGACGTAACTTTGATTGAGAATCCGAGCCGGCTCGAATTCCTGAGCATATGGTCCACATTGATGGACAGTTTATCTCCCGAGGACGTGGTCCTGTTCTTCTTTTCCGGGCATGGCGTCCAGATTGACGGGACAAATTATCTCTTGCCGCGAGATCTGCCGGCGAATCCAACCCGGGAGATCGCGCGCAGATTTTCGATCAATTTTTCCGACCTTGAGGCGGAGGCCAGAGAGAAGAAGGTCCGGTTCATGATCAGTATCCTCGACGCCTGCAGAGACGACCCGCTGCCGCGCAGGGGGACGAAATCGGTCACGAATGACAGCGGTCTGGCTATTGTCTCGCCGCCGAAAGGCAGCTTCGTCCTATTTTCTGCGGATGCGGGCCAGGCAGCATTGGATCGCATCAATGAGGATGACCGGAATTCCGTATATACTGAAGAGTTGGTCAAGCTGATTCCGACAGAGGGCTTGAGCCTCAGGCAACTCGCCGTACAAGTCCGGCGACGTGTGAACGCCCGAACCTCTGAGGCAGGACACTCGCAGTTTCCTGCCTATTACGATGCGACTGACGAGGATTTCTATTTTGTTCAGCCCAGGACTCCAAGTTTGGATCAGGGGAAGAATCTCGAAGTAGGCATCGCACAGCCACCCAAAGCTTCCTCAGAAGATTGGCTATTGTCGATTTATGATGGCGTTGACTTCTATGGAGGAGATTTGGAGCCTGAAGGACTTTCTGCGGTCAATGAGGCACAATGCCAAATATTCTGTGAGCGCGACTCGCGTTGCCGATTATACACCTTCAATGAGAAAGCCGATTTGTGTTTCCTGAAGGAACGACTTGTATTTCCGCTGCAAACAGATGGAGCACGTTCAGGCTTCTACTTTCGGAACGATGATCGCACTGTCTTATCGAGCGAGCCTGGATATGTGGTAGAAATTAAGTGGGAAATGCATCCGAATAAAGAGTTCCGCGGCTTTTTCTTTGGCGGCTCATTACCGGTCGAAAATATCGCCGAATGCCTTCAAGCGTGTGAAAAGGATCGCTGTCCCGGGGTTAGCATCTATCGCTCGGAAAAGGGTCTAACTTGTAGCATGCGCGCACTTCTGGGTAGCTTTGGCGGCCTACTGAAAAAAGCAGGGGTCCTATCGGCGATACCAACGCAAATCACTCAAAAGGCTGAGCAAACCATAAGCGTTCAGAAGTTACCTGCATTTCTAGAGCAAGAGTAAGCATTTATTAAGCATGATGCTCGATGTTGCCTTCACTACTGGAGGCCAAACATGAAAATTCAACTGACGTTGGCGGGCGCAATGATTTTTGGCGCTATTTCAGCTTATGCGGGCTTTCTTGAATCGGGCCGAGTGGGTGAAACACTGACGAGAAACGAAGGGCTTCCTCTTACCCAGGAAGTGGTCGAGAACCAATCTCGAAATTACGCCATTTCCAGGCAGTAGATTACAATTCATCTCGCGGCGGTTCGAGCATTTCTCAGCCGCCGCTGGCCAGCACGCGGCCGCCGGCCTTATGGGCGTCGCCATATTGCGCCACCAGATCGGTGAACTTCTCGCCCTGAACCGCAATGTGCTCGCACAGGAGGCGCTCCGCCTCTCCGGGATCGCCGGCCCGCAGCGCGGCGACGATGCCGCGATGCTGCTGCATCGACTGGCGCATGCGGTTGCGCACCCGCAATTGCAGCCGGCGGAAGGGGCGCAGGCGCCGGTGCAGGCGCATGGCCTCGCCCTGCAGATAGCTGTTGCCGGAAGCCTCGTAGATCAGGTTGTGGAACTGCTCGTTCTCGCGGTAGTAGCGGTCGGTGTCGCCTGCCTCCAGCGCCAGTTCGCAGCCCTTCATCGCCAGGTCGATGGCGGCGAGCTGGCTGTCGGCGATGCGGCGCGCGGCCAGACGGCCGCACATGCCCTCCAGCTCCGCCATCACCTCGAACATCTCGATCATCGCGCGAAAGCTGGGATAGCGCACGAACGCCCCGCGCCGCGGAAGGTGCTCGACCAGGCCGGAGGCCGACAGCGCATGCAGGGCCTCGCGGACCGGGGTGCGCGAGACCTTGTATTTTTCCGACAACGTCACCTCGTCGAGGCGCTCGCCGTCGCCATAGGCGCCGGCGATGATCGCCTGCTCGAGATCGTCGCGAATCCTGTCTGCCGTACGCTCCGCCATGGGGGGACCATAGAACCAATCCCGAAACTCAACAATCGGATTTTTGTATACAAGAAGATTGAGAGTGCATGCAGCGCATGATACTAATGGGCAGTTGGGAGATGGTCCATCCGGGCCGAAAGGGCGCCAAGCGCCAAAGGGAGGAAATATGAAGAACCATGTCTTTGCGCTTGCCGGCGCGCTTGTCCTTTCCGCTTCGTTCAACGCGATGGCGGCAGATATGACCCTCAAGGCGTCGCACCAGTTTCCGGGCGGCAAGGGCGACGCCCGCGACGAAATGGTGCAGATCCTGGCAAGAGAGATCGAGGGCGCCAATGTCGGCCTCAAGGTCCAGGTCTATCCGGCACAGTCGCTCTACAAGGCCAAGGAGCAATGGGGCGCGCTTACAAAGGGGCAATTGGACTTCGCGTCCTTCCCGCTGGATTACGCCTCGGGCCGCGTGCCGCAATTCTCCGCCACGCTGATGCCCGGCCTGGTGAGGAACCATGACCGCGCCAAGCGGGGCATCAGCG
>JAUIBM010000560.1 GCA_030428345.1 Alphaproteobacteria bacterium
GGTCGCCATCGGCGCGCGGAAGGCGCCGCCCTCGCCCACGCCCAATGCCGAAGGCAACATGCCTGCCGACATGGCGATCGAAGTCATGACAATCGGGCGGGCGCGTTTCTGCCCGGCCTCGATCATCGCCGCCATGCGATCCTTGCCCTGATGGATCATCTCGATCGCGAAATCGACCAGCAGGATGGCGTTCTTGGTCACGATGCCCATCAGCATCAGGATGCCGATCAGCACCGGCATGGACACTGCGCTGTCGGTGACGATCAGCGCGGCGGCGACGCCGCCAATGGCCAGAGGCAGGGAGAACAGGATGGTGAAGGGCTGAATCACGTTCTTGAACAAGAGGATCAGCACTGAGAGCACCAGCATCAGGCCCATGACCATGGCGTTGGTGAAGCTCACCATCAGTTCCTGCTGCACTTCTGCGTCGCCCGATTCGGCGAATCGCACACCTTCGGGCAGTCTTGTATTCTCCGCGATCTCCTTGAACCGGCTCGTCGCGGTGTCGAGCGCGACGCCGGCCGGAAGATTGGCGCCGATCGAGGCCTTTCGTTGCCGGTTCAGCCGGTCGACAGTGGCGGGCCCCTCGCCGATGCTGATATCGGCAACGGCGCTGATGGGGATGCTCTTGCCCGAAGCCGTGCGCACCCGCAGCGCGCCGATGCGCGCCGCATCCGCGCGCAGATCGCGGTTGAGCTGCACCCGCACCGGTATGAGGCGGTTTTCCACCGACACCTTGGCGAGCGCGGCATCGACATCGCCGATGGTACCCACGCGCACCGTCTCGGCGATCTGCTGGGTGGTGATGCCCAGTCGCGCCGCCTCTTCCAGACGTGGCGTTATCTGCACTTCCGGGCGCGGCAGGGCGCCCGAGGAGGAAACATATTCAAGCAACGGATCGCCGCGCAAAGCGGCCTCCAGATCCGCCACGCCCGCCTTCAGATCCTCCTCGCTGTCGGAGAGGATGTTGAACGAGATGTCCCGCTCGCCGCGATCGTTCAGCTTGTAGGCGCGGGTATCGGGAATTTTCGAGACGATGGAGAAGACGTCCGATTCGATTTCCCATTGCGGGCGGACGCGCCCATCCGCGGCATCGACTTTTGGCAGATAGGGCGCGATTGCAGGTATTTTCTCGCGCGCGATCCGCAAGACCCTGTGCCACAGCGAGTGGTCGAGCTTTTCCAGGATCACGGTTACCGCGGCGCGGCGAATATCCAGATCGCCGGTCGGCGAGGAGCCGCCAAGCACGAAGACATGCTCGACGCCGGCAACCTTCGAGATCGCCTCCTGCATCTGCCGCGTCGCCTGGTCGGTATCCTCAAGCGTGGAACCCGGCGGCAGTTCAACGCCCACCGCGATGCGGGAGACGTCTTCCGGCGGGATGAAGCTGCCTGGAATGGAGCTCATCACCTGCACCGAATAGATGACGACCACGACTGCGACCAATAGCGTGATGTAGCGCGATGGTATCCACCACAGCTTTCCTGTCGCGGTCACGCGCACAAACGCCGTATAGCCGCGCATGACGACGCCGTCCTTCTGACCCTCGTCATGGGCGTCCTTCGGGCTCATCAGATAGGCCGCCATCATCGGCGTGATCAGCCGCGCCACAAGCAGCGAGAACAGGACGGAAATCGCCACCGTCAGTCCGAACTGGCGGAAATACTGGCCGGGAATGCCGGGCATGAACGATACCGGCACGAACACCGCGACGATGGTGAAGGTGGTGGCGATGACGGCGAGGCCGATCTCGTCCGCCGCCTCGATCGCCGCACGATAGGGCGTCTTGCCCATTCTGATGTGGCGGGCGATGTTCTCGATCTCGACGATCGCGTCGTCGACGAGAATTCCGGTCGCCAGCGTAAGCGCCAGGAAACTCACCAGATTGAGCGAGAAGCCGAGCTGGTCCATCACCCAGAAGGTCGGCATCGCCGACAGCGGGATCGCGACGGCCGAGATCAGCGTCGCACGCCAGTTGCGCAGGAACAGCCAGACGACGAAAACCGCCAGCAAGGCGCCTTCGATCAGCGTATGCAGCGCCGCTTCGTAATTGCCGTAGGTGTAGAAAACCGTGTCGTCGACGGGCGTTATCGCCACGTCCGGATTGGCCTTGCGGATCGCCTCGAGATTGGCGTCGACGGTTTCCGCGACGCTCACCTCGCTGGCACCCTTTGCCCGGAATACCGAAAAGGTCACCACCTGATTGCCGTCCAGGCGCGAGAACGACCGCAATTCCTCGTAGGAATCGACGATCTTGCCCAGATCGCCCAACCTGACGAACCGTCCGGTGGGCAACGCGATGCTGGTTTCGGCCAGCCGGGCCGCCGATTCCGCGTCTCCGAGCGTGCGGATTGCCTGCTCCTGCGTGCCGATCTCGCTGCGGCCAGACCCCAGGTCGATATTGGTCGCCTTGATCTGCCGGCTGACGTCAGACGCCGTGATACCTTGCGAGTTCAGCTTCACCGGATCGAGTTCGACGCGGATTTCGCGATCCGCGCCGCCATAGCGGTCGATCTTGCCGACCCCCCTGGCGCCCTGCAGGGCGCGCTTGATCTTGTCGTCGACGATCGTTTCGATCGTGTGGGCGAGCACGAGCTTGCACTTGCCGCAGTAGCTGTCGACGTTCTTTCCGATTGCGATTTCGCTCATTCTTCCTCGATTCCCGATGCGTGGTGGACCTGACCTTGTAACACGGGCCTGCCGTGA
>JAUIBM010000561.1 GCA_030428345.1 Alphaproteobacteria bacterium
CGAACTTCTTGATCCGTTGCAGCGTTGTCGCCAGCGGCTCCGCGCGCATCCAGTTATGTGTCGAAAGGTGCATTGCCGATCTCTCCCCGATCCATTTGCTCCAAACAGCACGTCTGCGCGCTGCTTCCTCATCCCGTGAAACCAGTTCGGCGCTAATCTGGTTCTACCAATCTGGCGCTCTTTTATGGTCTAACCCAAATTTCCGGCCAGTGCAATAAAGTCGGATTTGAACGCGGTGCGAACTCATATTATTGATAAATAATAGTATTTTTTAAAATTTGTGCGGTGTCGCCTCCTTGGCTTCGTTCTGCTCGGCTTGACCAAGGGCGAATTTTGGTATTACCAGAATGTCAGGGATGACCGAAATAATGCTGCTGGGAGGACAAGCGCATGGCATCGACAATGAAGGGACCGGCGCTGTTTCTCGCGCAGTTCGCCGGCGACGAGGCGCCATTCAACTCTTTGAGCTCCATCGCCGCCTGGGCCGGCGGTCTTGGTTACAAGGGTGTGCAGATTCCCAGTTGGGACGGGCGCCTGTTCGATCTCGACAAGGCGGCGGATTCCCAGACCTATTGCGATGAGGTAAAGGGCATCTGCGCCGAGGCGGGCGTCGAGATTACCGAATTGTCCACCCATCTTCAGGGTCAACTGGTGGCGGTTCACCCCGCCTACGACACGCAGTTCGACGCGTTCGCGCCGGCGCATGTCCACAACAACCCCAAGGCGCGCCAGGAATGGGCGGTCGACCAGGTGATCAAGGCGGCCAAGGCTTCGCGCCGGCTGGGGCTGAACGCCTCGGTGTCGTTTACCGGAGCGCTCGCCTTTCCCTATCTCTATCCCTGGCCGCAACGGCCGGCCGGCCTGATCGATGAGGCCTTTGTCGAACTCGCGCGGCGCTGGAAGCCGATCCTCGACGCCTATGACGAAGCCGGCGTCGACATGGGCTATGAAATCCACCCCGGGGAGGATGTGTTCGACGGGGCGACCTTCGAGATGTTCCTCGACCGCCTGGGCGGGCATCCGCGCTGCCAGATCAATTACGATCCCTCGCATTTCGTGCTGCAGCAGCTGGATTATCTCGCCTTCATCGATCTCTATCACGAGCGCATCTGCGCCTTCCACGTCAAGGATGCGGAGTTCAATCCCGACGGGCGGCAGGGCGTCTATTCGGGCTATCAGTCCTGGATCGACCGTGCCGGCCGCTTCCGCTCGCTGGGCGACGGACAGGTGGACTTCGCCGGGATTTTCTCGAAGCTCGCGAAGTACAATTATGACAGCTGGGCCGTGCTTGAATGGGAATGCTGCCTCAAGCACCCCGAGGACGGGGCGGCGGAGGGAGCGCCCTTCATCGAAAGCCACATTATCCGTGTTACGGAAAAGGCGTTTGACGATTTCGCCGGGGGCGAGACCGACAGGGGCCAGTTGCGTTCGATGCTGGGTCTGGACTGAGGGGGCGGGCTTATGGTCGAGGCTTCGAAAGCGGAACTGAATGCCGGTCCGATCCGGCTTGGCATGGTGGGCGGCGGGCAGGGCGCCTTTATCGGCGGCGTGCACCGCATGGCGGCGCGCCTCGACGGCCATTACACGCTGGTCGCCGGCGCCTTGTCCTCCGACCCGAGTCGGGCGCTGGCCTCGGCCGCGGAACTCGGCCTTGATCCGGCCCGATCCTATGGTTCGTTCGAGGAGATGGCGCGGGCGGAAGGCGCGCGCGAAGACGGCATCGAGGCGGTCTCCATCGTGACGCCCAACCACATGCATTTCCCAGCGGCAAAGACGTTTCTGGAGGCTGGCATCCACGTCATCTGCGACAAGCCGCTGACCTCGACCTTGGACGATGCAAAGGCGCTGGCGGGCGTGGCGGAAAAGTCGGGGCGATTGTTCGTGCTGACGCACAATTATACGGGCTATCCAATGGTCCGGCAGGCGCGTGAGATGGTCGCCAATGGGGTACTCGGCGACATCAGGCTCGTCCAGGCGGAATATCCCCAGGACTGGCTGTCCGAGCCGCTGGAGGAGACGGGGCAGAAGCAGGCGGAATGGCGCACCGATCCGGCTCGCTCCGGGGCAGGCGGTGCGATCGGCGATATCGGCACGCATGCCCTCAACCTGGCGATGTTCGTGAGCGGGCTGGAGCCGGAGGCGCTCGCTGCCGATCTCGACAGCTTCGTCGAGGGGCGTCGGGTCGACGACAATGCCCATATCATGTTGCGTTTTGCCGCGCGCGGCGCCAGCCGCGCCAAGGGCATGCTGTGGGCGAGCCAGGTCGCGCCAGGAAACGAAAACGCCCTTCGCCTGAGGGTCTATGGAACCAAAGGCGGTGTTGAATGGGCGCAGGAAAACCCGAACCTTCTCTGGTACACGCCGCTGGGCGAACCCAAGCGCCTGATCACCCGGGCCGGAGCTGGCGCGGGAGCCGCGGCTGCGCGGGTGAGCCGGATTCCCGGCGGTCATCCGGAAGGCTATCTGGAAGCATTCGCCACGATCTATACCGAAGCAGCAGCCGCCATTCGCGCGGCGCGTGATGGCGGTCAGCCTCCGGCGGAGACGCTTTTCCCGACACTGAACGACGGTCTTTGGGGAATGCGGTTCATCGACGCCTGCGTGCGATCCTCAACCCGCGACGCCGCCTGGGTCGCACTTTAGGAGCCGTGGCAATGAAGACCGGCATGTGCATGTTCCTGTGGACCACCCATGTGACGGGG
>JAUIBM010000562.1 GCA_030428345.1 Alphaproteobacteria bacterium
CATCCCCTTGCGCTCGCGGATCGCGTTGGCGAAGCGGCGGAACAGATAATGGCTGTCCTGCGGGCCGGGGCTGGCCTCGGGGTGGTGCTGAACCGAGAACACCGGCTTGCCCTTGAGGGCGATGCCACAATTGGAGCCGTCGAACAGCGAGACGTGAGTCTCTTCAACGCCTTGCGGCAAGGTCTTCGCGTCGACCGCGAAGCCGTGATTCATCGACACGATTTCCACCTTGCCGGTGGTGTGATCCTTGACCGGGTGGTTCGCGCCATGGTGGCCCTGATGCATCTTCACGGTGCCAGCGCCGAGCGCGAGGCCCAGCATCTGGTGGCCGAGACAAATGCCGAAGGTCGGAATGTCGGCCGCCAGAACGCCCCGGATCGTCTCGATGGCGTAGGATTCGCCTGTCGCGGACGGATCGCCCGGTCCATTGGACAGGAAGACGCCGTCAGGCTCATGCGCGAGCACTTCCTCGGCGGAGGCGCTGGCCGGCAGGACCGTAACCCTGGCGCCAAGGCCCGCGAGCAGGCGCAGGATGTTGCGCTTGATGCCGAAGTCGATCGCCACGACATGGAAGGCGGTCTCGCCGCTCTCGCCATAGCCCTTGCCCCATTCCCAGGGCGTTTCGTTCCAGACGGACATCTGGCCGGAGGTGACCTCCTTGGCGAGATCGGCGCCCTCAAGCCCCGCCCATTCGCCTGCGAGGCGCTGCAGGGCGGGAAAGTCGAACTCGCCGTCCGGATTGTGCGCGATCACCGCATTGGCAAGGCCCTTTTCGCGGATCAGTGCAGTAAGCGCGCGCGTGTCGACGCCGCTGATCGCGACGATGTCGCGGCTCTTGAGCCAGTCGTTGAAATGGCGCGCGGCGCGCCAATTGGAGGGCTCGGTGATGTCGGCGCGGAAAACGGCTCCCGCGACTCGGGCGGTCGCGGCAAGGTTGAGCGTCTCGACGTCATCCTCGTTGACGCCGACATTGCCGACATGGGGAAAGGTGAAGGTGACGATCTGTCCCGCATAGGAGGGATCGGTCAGAATCTCCTGATAGCCGGTGATGGCGGTATTGAAGCAGATCTCGGCCTGTCGGACGCCCGTCGCGCCGGCGCCCTTTCCTTCGATCACGGTTCCGTCAGCGAAGACGATCGCCGCGGTCGGTCTTGTGCTGGTCCAGGGTTCGCTCTGCATGGGGTTTCCGTGGTCTCGGCGTGGCGGTATGCACATCGCAGCGTTGAGGGCGCGCGGATTTCGCGGCGGTCAAATGCCGGCTCACCGGCGCAAAAATCAGGTGGCTGAAACGGCAAACTAGTTGAGGCGGACCTCCGCGTCAACCCGATTGTTGCTCCATAAACACCAATAGAAACAATTGGTTATGGGTCAGAGGCGGCAATTGCGCGCGCGTGCCGCCTCGTCTATGCTCGGCGGCTATCAATGAGGACGAACATGCGCGATCAAATTTCGCAAGCACTCAAGGAAGCCCAGAAGGGCCAGAACAAGCGCCGGGTCTCGACGCTTCGCCTGATCAGCGCGGCCATCCAGGACCGCGACATCGCGCTGCGCGGCAAGGGCAAGGACCGCGCCGACGATGAGGAAATCACCGACATCCTGATCAAGATGGTGAAGCAGCGCGAGGAAAGTTCGCGCCTCTACCGCGAGGGCGGCAGGCCGGAGCTGGAAGCGCAGGAACTGGAAGAAATCGAGATCGTCCGCGAATTCCTGCCGCGCGCCTTGAGCGAGGAGGAGACCCAGGCGGCCATTGCCAGCGCGGTCGAGGAGAGCGGAGCGGTGTCCCTGCGCGATATGGGCAAGGTGATGGCGCTGCTCAAGGAAAACTATCGCGGGCAAATCGACATGGCCAAGGCCGGGCCGATGATCAAGGCTTTGCTGGCCGGACAATAGGCCACACCGCGGTCGCCACTCTCAAACGTTGATCCGGCTCAGGCTTGCGTGTCGCCGTGCGGCACCGTCGGGCCGGAGGCCCCGCTTACCGGAACGCCGGCATGGCGGGCTTCCTCGATGCGCTGGCGGCGCGCGGCGCGGTTGTCGTATGAGGTTTTCCAGATCGATGCGGCGGCGCCGCCGCCAAGGATGGAAAGGGTAATTCCCAGGGACCAGCCCGGCGGGACGTGCTCGATGCCGAAGGCGTCGGCGATCAGGATCTTCGAGCCGATGAACACCAGCACCAGCGACAGGGCGTATTTGAGATAGGCAAGCCGGTGGAGCAGGGCGGCAAGCGCGAAGAACAGCGCGCGAAGGCCGAGCACCGCGAATATGTTCGATGTGAAGACGATGAACGGGTCGGTGGTGATCGCGAAAATCGCCGGAATGGAATCGACGGCGAAGATGACGTCGGCAACCTCAATGACGCAGAGCGCCACCAGCAGCGGCGTAATCGTCAGGCGCATGCGGCCGGTCTTGTCCGGTTCGCGGACGATGAAGCGCTCGCCGCGAAGCCCGTCGGTGATGCGAAAATGGCGGCGCATGAAGCGCAGGACAGGATTGGTCGAAACGTCGTAGCCGTCATCGCCGCCGACCAGCATCTTGACGCCGGTAGCGACCAAGAAGATTGCGAAGACATAGAGCACCCATTCGAAGCGGGCGACGATCGCGGCGCCGGCGAAGATCATCACGCCGCGCAGCAGGATGACGCCGAGGATGCCGTATAGCAGCACGCGGTGCTGATAGGCCCTTGGAATTGCGAAATAATT
>JAUIBM010000563.1 GCA_030428345.1 Alphaproteobacteria bacterium
CCTCCGCGGCGGCCACCGCCAGGAGGACCAGCGGAACGGTCTTCGCCGCGGCCCGCAGGTGACTCTGCGGCCGGCGCAGGAAGAATATCCCGTAGAAGAACCCGGCAAGGATGGCGAGGGCGAAGAGCGCGAGGGCAACGGTCACTGGGCGGAGGCCTTTTCAATCGTTGCATCGCCGCGCGTCAGGCGGCCCGACGCCAGCACCGCGCCAAATGTGATCGCCAGGCACGCTATCACCAATTGGGCGCTCCATTGTGCGAAACCGGTCGCGACCAGCAGCACCGTGGAGAGGAGCGGCGCGAAATAGGCAGCCCCGCCCAGCAGCTGGATATTGCCATGCTTGACGCCGTGATCCCAGGCGTAGAAGGCGAGCCCGACCGGCATCAGCCCCAGCCCGGCCACAGCAAGCCATTGCCGCCAGCCCTCCGGCCAGACTGTTGTCTCGAAGGCGAGATGGCAAAGGGCGGAAAGCGCCGCCGTCGCCAGGCAGTAGATCGCAACGGCATCGGTGGGCGCCTGTTTCTGCGAGCGCGACAGGATCGAATAGGAGGACCAGAGAAAGGCGCAGGCAATCGCGCTGCCATAGCCAATCCACGAACCGGAGAATTCCAGCCCGCCCGATCCGCGCAAGACCAGCAGGACCGCCCCGGTGAAGCCGGCCAGCGCTCCGGCGACATGGAACCAGCGCAGGCGTTCTCCCGGCAGCAGGGCAGAACCGAGCACGATCAGCATCGGCCAAAGATAGGCGATCAGGCTGGCCTCGGCGACGGGCGCGTTGCGCAGCGCCGTGTAGTAGAAAAAGTGATAGCCGAACAGCCCGCCAACGCCGATTGCCCAGACTCTCGGCGGAACCCGCAGGTGGGCGAGCCTGACGCCGCGAAACGGCCAGGTGGCGATTCCCGCCAGACCGCCCAGCGCGAAAGTCATCGCCAGAAGCTGAAACGGCGGAACGGCTCCGCTGGCCGCCGTCAGCAGCGCCAGGATCGCCCACATCAAGATTGCCAGAAATCCGATCGCGGTCGCGTTCACGGCGCGCGCTGCCTCCATTGCACCGATACGCCCTAGCCCGGATTCGCCTGCACGGAAAGCCCACTCCGCGCGCCCCGGCGGCGTGTCGCGCCAGCGCGTCCTGTCCCGGCGGCGCGCATCGGAGATCCCGCCTGAAGGTCCCCCCGGGGATTGGCGCTTTGGCAGACCGGCGACAAGCCGTTGAGACGAAACGGCTTTGAACTTCCGAACGTGGCCGGGCATCCCCGCCACCTGAAGTTGCGAGACCCTGTGCGTGAAAGGAACGCAAGGATCGCAGAATGAACCACTACCCCAATTCGCGCGAGACGAGGCTTGATCTCCGGCTCAAGCTCGCCGCGCTTTCGCTGAACCGGGCCAGCCTCGAGGCGTTGGCGTGCAAATACGATCCCAGCCAGCCGCGCGTGCCGGCGGGAAATGCCGACGGGGGCCAATGGACCGATGGTGGCTCGCGCGCCGGCGCGAGCGACAGGAATTCTTCGAGTCGGTCTCCCGCGGCCGCTGGCGGCGGCTCGCAGGGCTGGCGGCAGATTTCCTCGGAGCGCCTGCCCGGCGGGCGCGAGCGAAGCCTGCATCGCTCGTCCGATGGCTTTCGCATCTACGCCGAAACCGGCGCGCCTTCTGCGAAATCCGGCACGAGCCGGTATCTGGTGGTCGCGCCGGATGGCGACCCCTGTCGGTGGAGAACCGCGACGGCGTTCAGCGCATTTTCGACGGCGAGGGCAATCTCCTGGCCGCCACGCGCTGGGGCGCCAACGGCCCCGAGCCGGTGGCCGAACCGCAATTGGCGAATTACCGGCTCCTGTTACGACAGCCGCTGTCAGTACCGGTGCCGACGCCACCGCGTTTGACCTTGCCGGCAAGCAAGTACCTCGCCCTTGTTGCGGGGCTCCAAATCTACCTTTATGCGAAAATTCAATCCGGCGTTGCCGTCGCCGCCTTCAGGGCGAGGGAGTTCGGACCCTCCAATGACGACCCATACGGACTGTCATTTGTTGGAGCAATTGCGGTCGAGGAAGCAATGCGCTTTTGCCCTCGATACATGGAGGTTCAAAACAAGCTAACCGAGGTAGCAAATGCGTTGCAGCCGGAGTTCACTGGCTCACCCCAGAGCTTCGGCATCGAAGCGCATCGTCGCGTTGCAAAATACGTCAATAGTCAAAGGAAGCCCGGGTTCAAGGCTGAGGCGTCGTTCGATTTTTCCGGCACAGTGCTTAAGAAACGGGAACGCGGATCGACATGGCTCGATGTCTATGAAAAGGTTTCCGAGGACACGGTATGCGTGTATGATCGCAAGACAGGAAAGGAGGGACTGTCGGGGCCCCGCTATCTGGCGCTTGGCAATACGGCTTTTCGGTATTTTCGCGGCACCAGACGTTTCATCGTGATCGAATTGAGGCCGGGCTGGTGACAAGCAAGCGGGATCTTCAGCGATTGGTGAAGCCTCTGCTGGCGGACGACCCGGATCTCTTCGCGTTCGACCGCTATCTGGCGGTGAAGCCGGTTAGGCATGTGATCGTGACGCTGGCTTTCGGCTACACCAGCACGCCGGAGGAATTCCGCGTCGAGGTGTGTCCGACTTTTCTGGCTGAACTGCGCCCGGGTCAGTATCCTACCATTCCAGAGCAGAAATTCTTCTGGCCCAAGGATCGGTTCTGGGACGTCCGC
>JAUIBM010000564.1 GCA_030428345.1 Alphaproteobacteria bacterium
ACGTCCCGATCGCGGATCCGGCGGAGTGGATGTCGCGCGCGATGGCTCGCTGGATCCCACCCCAGGTCTCGAACTCGTTCGCCAGGCCGCGCTCGAACTCGTCGAGGGAGACGTGTCTGAAGTGCTGGAAGAAGAGGAGATTCAGCCCCGAACCGGGCGCGGCGTCCTTCGGTGGCGTCGCGCGACCCGGGAGAGCGCAGAGCAGCGCTGCGACGAGGGAGATCGCCGTGAAGACGCCGAGGGCGATACCGAAGATGATGGCGAGAAGACCGGAGACGGCGGCGAGTTCCAGCGTCGCCGGGGCGCGTTCGAGGAGGATCTCGGAGACCGGCCTGCCCTGCCGGTAACTGACACCGAAATTGCCCTGCACGGCATTGCCGAGAAATTTGACATATTGAACAGGGAATGGCTGATCGAGTCCGAGTTGACCGCGCAGACGCTCCACATCCTCCATCGTTCGTTCCTGCCCCAACATGTTGTCGATGGGGTCGCCGATGAAGCGGAACATCGAAAAGGCGATCAGGCCCGTGATCAGAAGCACGAGCACCGATTGGCCCAGTCGACGGATGACGAAGGCTAGCATTTATGACGTCCGGTGCCGTGCCGTCACGCTCAGTTCACCGTGACCCAGCGCAGGATGAAGAAGTTGTCAGGGCGTTGGGTCAGCTCAATATTGCTTCGCGTCCCCCAGACCAACGGTTGTACATAGAGCGGCACATAGGCGTGCTCGCTTTGATAGATGCCCGTCACCTCGTCGATCAGAGCTTGCCGCTTGGCTTCGTCGATCTCCGACAGGATGGACGGCAGCGCCTCATCCAAACGCGCGTTGGAATAGCCTCCGAAGTTCCATGAGCCGAGGCGCTTTTCCTCGTTCGGCGTGGAAGCGAGAAAACGCAGCGGATGTTCGTGGTCGAGCGATCCGCCGGGCGACCAGCCGAGAAGGTACATGTCGAAGTTGTCTTCGCGCAATTCTGGCCAGTAGTTCGAGACCGGCATGGCGTCGAGTTCCACCTGAATGCCGACTTGCGCCAGCATCGCGGTGATTGCCTGACAGACACTTTCGTCGTTGGGATAGCGGTCGTTGGGGCATTTGAGACCAAAGCCGAAACCATCGGGATAGCCTGCCTCCGCGAGCAGGGTCTTTGCGCCTTCCGGGTCGAAACCGGTCCGGTCCGCATGGGATTGGGAGAAGCCGCTCAGTTGCGAGGGCACGAGCTGGCTCGCCGGTTCAGCGCTGCCGCGCCAGATGGTTTGCAGGATGGCGTCGACATTGATCGCCTTGGCCACCGCTTCGAGCACGCGCGCGTCCTGGAGCGGGTTGGGATCGCCTGCGCTGGCTCCGTATTTGAGCGTGTCGGCCTCATGTGCAAACCCGAGCATGATGACCCGGGTTTCTACTCCCCGGATGATGTTGATGTTGGGGTCGGCCTCCAGCCGCGCCGCATCCTGAATTGGCACCGGCTCGACGAAATCCACGTCGCCCGAGAGCAACGCCGCGACAGCCGTGGCCGGGTTCTGGATCGGCGTGAATGTGGCTTTGGTGACGTTGTGCTCCGCCTCGTCCCACCAGTTCTCGTTGGGCACGAGCGTTGTGGTCAGGCCGGGTTGCCGGTCTTCCAGCACGAAGGCGCCTGTCCCGTTGACGTTGAGCGTGGCGAAGTTGCCTGCTTCCTTGTCGGGTCGCGCCGCGTCGTTGGCTTCGGCCCAGCCGCTGTCCATGATCATCCAGTTGGCGATTGAGGCTGGAAAGAGCGGGTTGGGAGAGTTGGTGTAGAATTCGATAGTGTAGTCGTCGACGACTTTCACTTCGGTCACGGGCGAGAACCAGCTCCGCACGTCCGCTGACTCGTCGGAGGCGCGTTCGTAGGAAAACAGCACATCGTCCGCATCGAAAGTCGCGCCATCGTGAAAGGTCACGCCCTCACGCAACGTGAACCGCCATCCCTCGCCCTCGCCAATGGGTTCCCAGCTTGTGGCCAGAGACGGCTCGACCTTCATGTCCTTCGACATGCGCACAAGCCCGTCATAGACGTTGTTGAGGAAGCCCAGAACCGGCGCGGAACTGACCGCGTGGGGGTCCATGGTCTGCGGATCGGTCTGTCCGGCCCACTGGAACTCCTCAGCGGCGACAGGCGCAGCAATGGCAGTGCTCAGCGCCAGAGCGCAGATAAATCTCGACATTTCGGAAACTCCCCCGGTTGTTCGGCGAAAGCCTAGCACAGACCTGCACAGGGTCCATCGCATCGGCGATCACAAAAACAGGACCGGCCCTGAACAGAGCCGGTCCAGACTGACGAAACGTCAGTTCATGGTGATGTATTTGACCTTAGGCTGGTCTTCAGGATCGACCTCAATGCCCACGCCATCAGCCATGCCCCAGTTCAGGACCTGGTGATGGATCGGGATGTAGAGCGCTTCGTCCTGAACCACGCGCCAGATATCCGCGATGTCGGCATTCCGTGCATCGAGATCGGTGTTCGACGCCAGCGATTTGATCTTGGCATCAATTTCGTCGTTGTCGAAACCGGTGCCGTTCCAGGTGCCGATGTCGCTTTCGCGGCCATGAACGAGGAAGTTAAAGATATACTCCGAGTCATAAGTCGGAACGCCCCAACCCAGCATGTAGAAATCGGTCTTCCCGTCGGTGATGAGCGGGAAATGCTGTGCCTTCGGCTTGGCGTCGAGGTT
>JAUIBM010000021.1 GCA_030428345.1 Alphaproteobacteria bacterium
TCTACGGCAAGGGCGGCTGACCATGCAGTTTCTCGTTGAATTGCTCTCGTCCGGCCTGGCGGTGGGCGCCGTCTACGGGCTGATCGCGATGAGCTTCGCGATCATCTACAAGTCCACCGGCCTGCTGAATTTCGCCCAGGGCGAGATGGGCATGATCGTCGCCTATGTCGCATGGTCGATCTCCACCCATTCCGGCGGCAATCCCTTCATCGTGGCGATTGGGGCAATCGCCTTCGCCATCGTGTTCGCCCTGGCGGTCGAGCGTATCGCGATCCGGCCGATGATGGGCGAACCCATCCTATCCCGGATCATGGTGACGATCGCGCTCTCGGTCATCTTCCGCTCGCTGGTGATCTTCGTCTGGGACGGCCTGCCCCACAATATGGGCGTCGGCATCGGCAACGAACTCGTCGATCTTGGCGGCGTGCGCGTACGCTGGGCGCAAATCGCGCTGATCGTCCTGCTCTTCGCCTCGGTTGCCGGCTTCTGGGCATATTTCCGTTACTCGCGATTTGGCGTGGCCATGCGCGCGGTCGCGTCCGACGACCGCACGGCTCAGTTGATGGGCGTCAACGCCGCGAAGGTCCAGATGGTCGCCTGGGCCGCCGCAACCGTGATGTCCGGCATCGCGGGGGTTCTCTTCGCCATCGCCTACGAACTGTCGCCGAGCCTCTACTCGCTCGGGCTCAAGGCTTTCCCGGCGACCATTCTGGGCGGCCTGGATGCGGTGCTGGGCTCGGCCCTTGGCGGCATCGCGATCGGCATCATCGAGAACCTGGTGGGCGGCTATGCCAGTTCCGGCCTGAAGGAAGTCGCGGGCTTCGTCATCATCATCCTGGTCCTGATGATCCGCCCGTTCGGCCTGTTCGGCGAAAAGCGAATCGAGAGAATGTGATGCGAAGCGGTTACTTCAAGGAAAGCATCGTCGAGCACGTCAATCTGACGGATTCCTGGCTCCAGAGGGTATGGATCGCGATTGCCGTCCTCGCCGTCGCCCTGGCTCCCCTGATATTCGACGTTTACGGTATCACCCTCATCACCCTGATGGCGATCGCCGCCATCGGCGCGATGGGGCTGAACATCCTCACCGGCTGGACCGGGCTGATCTCGCTCGGCCAGACGGCGTTCATGGTGCTCGGCGCCTATGCCTATGCAATCACCACGGAAAGCTGGGGCTGGAATCCGATTCTGGGCTTCGCCATGGCGGGGATCGTGCCGATGCTGGGCAGCGTCATCGTCGGCATTCCCTCGCTGCGGCTCACCGGCCTCTACCTCGCCATTACCACGCTCGCCTCCGCCTTCATCGTCAACCAGCTCGTCCTCGAATTCGACGGACTGACGAACGGTTCCTCGGGCATCTTCGTCAACCGTCCGACCATTCTCGGCGTGGCGTTCGACACCGACACGAAGCTCTATTTCCTGTGCATGATCCTTGCGGCGCTGACGCTGCTCGCCTGCCTCAACCTGAAGCGCAGCAGGATCGGGCGCGCCCTGATCGCCATACGCGACAACGACAACGCAGCCCGCGTCATGGGCGTCGATCTACGGAGCTTCAAACTCTACGCCTTCATGGCGAGTTCGTTCATCGTCGGCATTTCGGGCGCGCTGTACGGCATCTTCCTGAGCTTCGTCACGGTGGACGGCTTTCCCTTCCTGCTGGCGATCGAGGCGCTCGCAATTCTGATCGTCGGGGGGATCGGCAGCATCGCGGGCGCGATCCTAGGCTCCGTCTTCCTGATCGGCCTGCCCGAAGTCACCGCGGCCATCTTCTCGCTGTTCGGCGAGGAAGCGACGCGAACGCTCACGACCAGCGCCCACGAGATCAAGGGCATGCTCTACGGCCTTGTCCTCATCGGCTTCCTGAGGCTCCAGCCGCACGGCCTGATGGGCCTCTGGCAAGACGCCAGGCGTCTGTGGACGCTCTGGCCACTGCGCTACTGAAAAATTCTTGTTCAACTGGGAGGAACCTATCGATGCGAATGATCACCCAATTTCCGGCCGCCCTTGCGGCGGCGCTCCTGGCGATGGCGTCGCCCGGCCACGCCCAGCAGGGCGTGAGCGATTCCGAGATACTGCTCGGTGAAGTCGAGCCTCTGACCGGCCCTCCCGGCCTGCTCGGCATCGCGCATAACATCGGGGTGCGCCTCGCCATAGAGGAGGCCAATGCCGATGGCGGCGTTGCCGGGCGCAAGCTGAAGCTGATCGCCGAGGACGACGGCTACGTAACGTCGCGCACCATCCAGTCCCTGCGCAAGCTGATCAATGTCGACAAGGTCTTCGCAATCACCGCCGTGTCGGGTTCCGGCCAGGCCGTCGCATCGCTGCCGGTTCTCAAGCAGTCGGGCATTCCGACCATGATCCCGATCGGCCCCTTGCCGCCGCTCTACGAACCGCCGGTCGACAATGTGTTCGTCGTCGGCCAGTCCTACACGGAAGGCATGCGCCAGCTCGCTCTTTACCTCGCCAAGAACAATCCCGGCGCCAAATGGGGTGTGATCACCCAGGATGACGACTACGGCAAGGCATTGCGCGAGGGCATCGAGCAGGCCTCGCGGGACGCTGAGATCAACATCGCCTTCGAAACGAAATACGCGCGCGGCCAGAAGGACTTCTCATCGGAAATGCTGAAGGTCAAGGAAGCGGGCGTGGACGTGCTCCTCGCCGGCGGCATCATTTCCGAGAACATCGCGATGGTGAAGGAAGCCGAGAAGCTCGGCATCAAGCCGGTCATCGCGATCTTCTGGCCGGGCCGCGTGCCCGAGGTGCTCAAGGCCATCGGACCGGCAAGCGACGGCATCTATGCGGTCGACTATGTCACGCCGCTGAAATCGGAAGAGGGGGCGAAGTTCATCGAACTCGCCAAGAAATACCTCTCTGCGGAAGAGGTCGCTCGCATCAATCGGTACACCATGACGGGCTACGCCTCGACCCGGGCATTGATCGCAGCCATCAAGGCTTGCGAAAACGATCTGACCTGGGCCTGCACGATCAAGGCGCTGGAGAATGGGGCCCCGGTTGAAACCGGCGTACTTGGGCCAGTCGATTTTCCGGAAGGCAAACGCTTCTCCGACCAGGCGGTCCAGATCATGCGCGCCGATTTCGCCACGCTGAGCTTCGAACCCGTAAAGTGATCTCAACGGCGCCGGGATTTGTCCCGGCGCCGCCTTCCCCGGCCAATTCCCAGCTTCCCTGATGCACGCGATCCGCGATCGACCGCTTCTGGACGCTTGCGGCGGGCAAGTTTCGCCCGAGGCCGATGACCCCGAAACCATCCTCCATTTCCCAACGCAACAGCGGCCCATGGCGGGCAATCGCGCGTTGTGATCTACTGTCGCCAGATGAAAGCCGGACTGCGCAGGCAAACGGCGCAAAGCCCTGACTGCGCCCTGGAACCTTTCCGGGCATGGCCGGTTTGATCCCGCGGGACCGAGGAGGGGAAGCGCAAGCGATGGATATGAAGGCCATGCCGGCCGAGCATCCGGAAAGACGCAGCCTGAACGCCGAGCTGCACGCAAGGCCGCCCGAGGCGCTGCCCGAATGCGCCCGCATTTCCTTCCTCGCGCTCGCCGAGTCACCGACGCAGCCCGCGCTGGCCGAACTGTGCCGCCTCTACGGCGTGGAGGCGCCGCCGGAAGGCGCCAGCCACGCCTCGCTGGTGCTGGGACCGTTCCAGCTGAAATGGGAACGGCACACAGAATTCGCCCGCTTCAAGTTCATCCTCCCGGTCGACCCGGGCGAGCCGCCCTTCTCGGGAACCGCGCTGGCGCAGGTTCCCGCCGAATGGCTGGCGCAATTGCCGGGCAAGATCGTCTCGGCCTGCCATGTCGAGGTGCGGCCGGTGGCGGAAGGGCCGGAGGATGTCGAGGAGATCGCCGACCGCTGCTTCTCGGGTAATGCGCTCATCGGAGCGGAGGTTTCGGGCGGCGGCGCCAACGCCTTCACCGACTTCAGGATACGCGAGGACGGCTTCACCCGCATCCTGATCCAGAACCGGTCGATGACGGCGCGCCAGCGGGGCCGCGTCGTTCAGCGGCTGGTGGAGATCGACGCCTATTGCATGATGGCGATGCTCACCTTCCCGGTCGCGCGCGACCTGATGGCGAGCCTTTCGCGCTTCGAGGGCGTCCTCAATGAAATCACCAATTCCATGCGCATCACCGAGAAGGAGGAGGAGCCGGTATTGCTGGACCGGCTGACCCTGCTGCATTCGGATCTGGTGCGCGAGAATACCGCCAGCCAGTTCCGCTTTTCGGCCGCCAAGGCCTATTCCGGGTTGGTAACCTTCCGCATGAACGAATTGCGGGAAGTGCGCATCGAGGGAATTCAGACCTTCCGCGAGTTCATGGCGCGCAGGATGGACCCGGCGATGCGCACCTGCGAGGCGGCGGCCAGCCGACTGCGCTCGGTCTCCGAAAGCGTGTCGCAGGCCACCCAATTGCTGCAGACGCGGGTCGACGTGACGCGGGAGATGCAGAACCAGTCGCTGCTTGAAAGCATGGACAAGCGCGCCAGATTGCAATTGCGCCTGCAGGAAACGGTCGAGGGACTCTCCCTGGCCGCGATCACTTATTATATCGTCGGCCTGCTCGGGTATGCGGTCGCCGGTATTGCCGATCTGGAATTGCTTCCGGTCCACAAGCCGGTGGCGCTGCTTGCCAGCATACCCATTGTCCTGCTGGGCGTTGCGCTGGCGCTGCGACGCGCCAGGGCAAGAATGCATCGATGACCCCGGCGCGCCAGGCGAGCACCGCGCATCGCGCGGGCACGGCACTCAAGGCGCCGCCGGAAAACCCGTTTGGAGACAGGTCTAGCTCATGGAACTGACAGTGATAGTGGCGCTCGTCGTGATAGCGGCTTCCAGCGGTTCGATCTTCAAGCCCGGCGACTGGTACCGCTCCTTGCGCAAGCCGGGCTGGACGCCGCCCAATTGGGCCTTCCCGGTCGTGTGGACGATCCTTTACGTGATGATCGGCTATTCGGGCTGGCTCGCCTGGAGCGCCGGCGGGTGGAGCATCGCGATGGCGCTGTGGGGCCTGCAGCTGGTGCTGAACGCCGGCTGGTCCTTCCTGTTCTTCGGCAGGCGGAGGATGGATCTCGCCTTTGGCGAGGTGCTTGCGCTGCTGGCGACGATCCTGCTCTACATCGGCTTCGCCTGGCCGATTTCCACGCTGGCGGCGCTGCTGTTCGTGCCCTATGCGGCCTGGGTGGCGACGGCGGCCACGCTGAATTTCTCGGTCTGGCGCCTCAACGCGGCCGACGCGCGGCCCTGAGGCGCGCGCCGGCTCATCGCAGGCGAAACGCCAGGTCGAGCAGATGGGCGGGCAGCGCCAGGGCGAGGAACAGCAGGACCCAGATCGCGCCCCATCCGGCAAGCGCGGCATGTACCGCGCCGATGAGGCACAGGCCGGCGGCGGCATTGGGCAGGATGAGGCCCGGCCGACCTGCCGGGCGGCGGAGCAGCAGCAGCACGAGCGTCTCTGCGGCCAAGAGGATCGCGGCCGCCGCGGTGAGCCAGCCGGCCCCGGCCAGCGCCAGCAGCGCATTCACGGCGCGGTTCGCAGCGGCAGGCCGATCAGCGCCCGGATATCCTTGTAGAGCACGCGCAGGTGCCCCATCGGATCGTGCCGCACAAGGCGCTTGTTGAGATAGGATTCCCAGGTCAGGCGCTGCACGTCCGGATCGCGGCACATCTTGACGAACTGCTCGCGCAAAGTGTCGTTGCGATACCAGATGGCCTGCAGCAGACCTAGGATGAAGAACACCCGGCCGTGCTCGGCCATGAAGCGCTTTCGCGCCGTGGCCAGCGCCTTCGGATTGCCGGTTTCCAGCATCTGCGCCACGGCCCGCGCGCAATATCTGCCCGAGAGCATGGCGTAGTGAATGCCCTCGCCGGAAGACGGCGCGACGACACCCGCCGCATCGCCGGCAAGCACGACATTGCGGCCATTGTCCCAGCGCTTCATGGGCTTGAGCGGCAGGGGCGCGCCCTCGCGCCGCAGCGTCACCGCATCCTGCAGGCCCGAGCGCCGGCGCAGGCGATGCGTCGCCCCCTTCATGTCGAAGCCCTTGACCGCCGTCCCGCAGCCTATGCTGGCATGCGCCCCGTGCGGAAATACCCAGCCATAGAAATCCGGGGAGATGTTCCCGTCATAGATCACGTCGCATTGCGTCGGCGCATAGGCGTCCGTTGCGATCGACGGCGCCTCGACGATCTCGTGATAGGCGAAGACATATTTCGGCCGTGCGCGCGGGCCGAACAGGGCGGAGCGGACCGCCGAATTGGCCCCGTCGGCGCCGATTACCGCCCGGGCCGCGAATTCGCGCCTTTCGCCGTCGCGCAGCTTCACGGTGATGCGGGCGCCGCCGTCTCTCGTCAGTTCGATCGTTTCGAAGGCGGCGGCGATGCGGTGCGCGCCGAGCGCCTGCGCCCTGTCGCGCAGCCAGGGATCGAAGGTCGCGCGGTCGACCATGGCGACATGGCCGTGGTCTCCGATCTCCATCGTCACCGCACGACCGGAAGGGGCGATCATCCGGGCCGCGGAAATGCGCGCGACGATGATCTCGTCGGGGATGTCGAAGTCGCGAACCGTGCAGGTCGGGATCGCGCCGCCGCAGGGCTTGATGCGCCCCTCGCGGTCCACCAGCAGGACGCTGAGGCCGGCGGCCGCGAGATCGCCGGCGGCGGTAGCGCCGGACGGGCCGCCTCCCACGACGATGACGTCGAATTCCTCGGGAACATCCACCGCACCGCTCATCGCGTCTACTCCGCCGTCTCGGCCGCAATGCCGCTGAAGGACGGCATGGCCGGCCGCCGCGCCGGTCCGGTACGCGTCGCGATCAGCGCCGCGAGCACGAACAAGGCCGCCTCGGCCAGGAAGACCGTTGAGAAGGCGAGGCTTTCGGACCGGGTGACGAACCGCGCCGCGTCCAGCGCCACGGTTCCCGAAAACCCGCCGAGGCCGAAGGCGATCGCCTGCGCCGCGCCCCACACGCCCATGCGAATGCCTTCGCGGCCGCCGCCGCCCTCGCCGGCCAGTTCCATCATGGTTCCGATCGCGGCGACGGCGAACGCCCCGTTGGCGAAGCCGAGCAGCGCGATATTGGCGGCCAGCGGCCAATGCGGCGCGGCGATCGAGGCGGTGGCCAGCAGCGCCAGGGCGCAGGCCGAGGCCGCGCAACCGGCGATGGTGAAGGCGCGCAGCACCGAGCCCTTGCGCCGCGCGAACAGGCCGCCCGCGACCCCCACCAGCAGCATGCCGGCGAAGACGCCCATGTGCTGCACGCCGGAGAGCTTCGTGGTCTCGCCCGGCGTCATGGCGAACAGCAATCCGCCAAACGGCTCCAGGATCAGGTCCTGGGCGCTGTAAGCGAGCATGGAAACGAATACGAAAATGGTGAAGAGCCTGTCGGCGGGGCTGCTCCACACCTGCGACAGGCTGGCCCGCAGTGAGGATGGAGGGCGCTGCCGCTCCGCCACCTGCGGCCCGGCCCGCTCGATGCCGGCGATCGCCAGGAGGCTGACCGTAAAGGCAATGCCGCTCACCGCCGCGGTGATCGCCACGAGGCGGGCGGGCGTATAGGGATCGAGCAGCGAGCCGGTGACGATGGCGGTGACGATGATGCCGGCGATCATCATCATCCAGACGATCGTCGCGGCCGCCGCGCGCCGCTGCGGCGCGGTGCGGCTGGCCATCAGCGCCAGCAGCGAGGTTCCACAGGCGCCAACGCCAAGGCCGATCACGGCATAGGCCAGGATCGCCGCCAGAATTCCGGGCAGAAAGCCGACGGCAAACACCATCGGCGTTGCGGAAGCGGCAATGCCGCCAATGCCGAGCGCCGCCATTCCCGCCAGAATCCAGCGCGTCCGCCCGCGCCCGGAATCGGATCGATGGCCCCAGAGCGGCCGCGAGATCTGGACGCCGTAATGCAGGCCGACCAGCGCGCCGGGAATGCTCGCGGCGAGGCCAAGCTCGACCACCATGACTCGGTTGAGGGTTGAGGTCGTCAGCACGATGATCGAACCCAGCGCAGCCTGCACCAGGCCGAGGCGGACAATGTCGACCCAGCCGAGCCCGCGCTCATTCATTTCCTTGCCAGACATCGCGGCTCCCCGATCAGACCATTGTACGCAGCGCGAAGGCCGCGACCATCATTCCCGAAACATACAATCCGACGCCGACGGCGCTGTACCAGACGGCCCGCTTGCCCGGGTCGCTCAGCAGGCGCGGCATGCACAGGAGCTGCGCCGCCAGCAGCGCGCCGACGGCGGCCGCATGAAAGGGCTTGCCGCCGGACGCAAGGATGGCGACGACGCCGGCCTGCGAGACGGCCATGACGACGCAGGCGAGCTGTGCGGCGAGGCGCGGCCCGAGCATCACGGGCAGCGAGTTGACGCCCATCTGCCGGTCGCCGGCGATCGACTTGAAATCGTTCAGCGTCATGATCCCATGCGCGCCGACGCCATAGAGCAGCGCGACCCAGAACACCGGCTGGGAAGGGGCGGCGCCGATCGCGGCGGCGGCGGCCGTCAGCCAGGGCAGGGTCTCGTAGCTGAGGCCCACGGCGGCATTGCCGGCCCAGCCATTGGACTTTAGGCGCAATGGCGGAGCGCTGTAGGCCCAGGCGAACGCCAGACCGACCAGCGCCGCCACCAGGACGTAGGTCCCGAGCAGGGAGGCGACAAGAACCGAAAGGACCGTGTTTGCGATGGCGATCCAAAGCCCCCAGCGGCCCGGCATGCGGCCGGAGGGGATGACCCGGTCCGGTTCGTTGATCGCATCGACATGGCGATCGAACCAGTCGTTGATCGCCTGGCTGCCGCCACAGATCAGCGGTCCGGCGAGCAGGATGCCGAGCGCCACCTGCCAGAAGCGGTCCCCCAGGCCGGCGCCGGACGAAATCACGCCGCAGGCATAGGCCCACATCGGCGGAAACCAGGTAATCGGCTTGAGCAGGGCCAGCACCGCCGAGGGAGCCGGATGGGTAAGCGCCGGGTTTTGAACGGTCGAAGCAGACATGGCGTCATGCTAATTTCGACCGGCGGCAGCGTCAAATAAATTTTACACTGTCAATTCTATTTGACGGCTCTTGCGACAGACAAACGGTCGCGCGGCAGCCGATCAGTTGTCCGCGCCGAAATCGGCAAGGCCGTAGCGCTTGAGCTTGAGATAGAGGCTCTGGCGGCTCATGCCGAGCAATTCGGCGGCGGCGGCGCGGTTGTTGTCGACCTGGCGCAACGCCGCTTCGATGCACATCACCTCGATCACGTCCGCGGCCTCGCGGATCAACTCCTTGAGCGGAACACGGCCGACGAGTTCGGAGAAATCGCCCATTTCCTTGACATGCAGGCTTGCCTGGGCCGGAAGGAGCGGCTGACGCCTGCCGGCGTCGACGATCATGAAGGCGTATCGCTCACGCCCGTCTTCGCCCTTCTGGCGGGTCACGGAAACCGTGACCGCGGAATCCATGCCGATCTCGTCGCGCACCAGCGTCGCGAAGCCGCGAACATGCCTGTCTTCCTGCAGGCGCGACATCAGCACCTGCAGATCGAGCGAAGAGCCGCCGAGCCAGGTGCGCAAATGCCGGCCGATGACCTGGTTGCGGTTCTGGCAGTTGACGAGGTCGAGGAACAGCTCGTTGACCATCTCGATATTGCCGGAGGCGTCGGTCACGGCCATGGCTTCGCCAACGAGTTCCGGCGAAAAATGTCCGGCATTGCCGGTGGTCGCCGCGGCATCGGCGCCGAGGACGGCGGCCATGCGCAGGACGAGATTGCTGTGCCCGCTCTCGCGATAGGGCTCAGCGGTGATCCGGCAATCGACGCCGCTGCCGGCGACACGCGCGGTGAAGCTCTCGCTCGCGCCGCGATGGCGCACCTCGTTCAGCTTGGCGAGCACGGTTTCGCGGTCCGCCTTGGCGAAGATGCCGGCGGCGCTCTCGCCCACCAGCTTGCGGGTCGCGCGACCCAGGATGACGGACGCGGCCTGGTTGGAATCGAGGATTTTCATGTCGGCCTCGCCGACCACCACCACCGCTTCGCCGGCCATGTGGAACAGGGTGCGATAGCGCGCTTCGGTCTCGCGAATCTTGCGATATTCGCCCTCGAGCTCCATCTGGAACTGGACAAGCTGGCGCTGCAGGGCGGCGAGTTGCCGCATGTCGTTTCCAAGGGCGATCTTCGCGCCCGTTCCGGCGAGCGACACGATGAGATAGTCGACCGGAAGGTCTGGAACGCCCTTGGCGGGATGATTGACCTGACGGCGGCGGGTGATCGACTGGCGCTCGCTGTCCAGCAGCAGGGCCTCGACCTTCTCGACGCTTTCCTTCGTCACGATGTCGTGAAAATTCTTGCCGACCCAGTGGTCGCAATTATAGCCGACCAGATCCTGGTTGCGGAAAGCAACATCGCTGATCAAACCGGCGTCGTTCATGATCAGCGAAATGTCCGAACCGATCGAGCCAAGAAACACCCCGGCCTTGTCGCCAAGTTCTTCGAACAGTGCGCCGGAGCGCCTGAACTGGCGGAAAACTGCCTTGTTGCTCTCTTGATCCATCCGGGGTCTCTGGCCGGAGCTAACCGCCGTGCGATCGTTCGGCATGGGAGGTTTCACTTTGCCGTCGCTTCAATACGTTGCGTAGGGAGAAGTCAAGTCCCGCAACCGGATCGTCGCACACTTGCGCGACGCCCATCTCCTCCAGCCAAAGCCGATTGCGGATCGAGGCCTGGCCGCCCGCTATGACAGTCGCGTCCATCGCCGCCAGCGTATCGAGCAGTTGCGCCACGCCCTCCCTGTGGCAGTCGCTGCTCCATGACAGACAGACAATTTCGTGCCGCCGGACCGAGAGCCAGCGACGGCAGCCGGCGACGTCGTCCGCGATCGCCAGGGTCGTGCACCATCCCGACGCGCGGAACAGTTCCTCGACCAGCATGAGACCGAAGACGTGTTCTTCGCCGGGCGCCGACATGATCAGCGCCGAGCTTTCGCAACGCGCCGGAAAATGACCGAAGGCGGCCTGGGAAAGCCGCAGAAACGCGGACTGGAGGCGGCCAACGGCGATGGTGACTTCAACGAAATTGAGATTGTCGCAAACCCAGCCTTCGCCGATGCGGCGGGCGGCTTCCGCGAGCAGGGTCGATTTTCTGGCGTGCGAAAGGGTCTGCGCCGCCAGGTAGTCGTGTATTTCGGAAGAACGGTTTCCGCCGAGCGCCATGGTGGCGAGCCGCGCCACCCTGTCGCTGAAGGGATCGACGGCGGCGTCGGCGCAGCGCTCCAGCACGGCCTGCCGGCACCGGGGCAGCAGGGCGGTCGGAATCTTCTCGACAAGCGTGCGGCGCAGCGGCGTGAAGGAGTCGGCGCCCGGCGCGTCGGCGCGCGGGCGCTGGCAGGTCAGCAGATCGGCGTCGTCGAAAGGCAGCGCGTCGTGCGCCAGCACGCCGTAACTGCCCTTGAGTGTCTCGTTCATGCGACCCTCCGATTGCCTGCTGCAGCCTTTCGCACATTGCCCGGATGCGCCGGTTACAAGAAGACGCCGGCGCGGCGGGTGACTCTGCGCCTCGCCGGCGCCCGGCCGCGCACGCAATGACGCAACCTGACTCAATGGTTTCATTGTGTAAACCAAAATCAACGTCAATCTAGGTTGACACTTTCTCGCGTCAGGGGCAATGTTTCGCCATGGAACGCGAGAGGCAGCGCCGAATGTCGGGTGTCAGCAACAAGCCGGAAGCGGGGCGCGAAGCCGGAAGGGCAGCCGCGGCGGCGCTCTACACGCCCGAGGAGAGAATGCGCCGCGACGCCTCGCCCTGGACGCTGGTGCAGGGCATTCTCGCTCCGGTCCAGTTCGTCGTATTCCTCGTGAGCCTGGTGCTGGTGCTGCGTTATCTGGCGACGGGCGAGGATCTGTCGGCCGCCCTCGGATCGGTCGTCATCAAGACGATCACCCTCTACGCCATCATGATCACCGGCTCGATCTGGGAGAAGGAAGTGTTCGGCCGTTATCTCTTCGCCCGACCCTTCTTCTGGGAAGATGTCTTCTCCATGCTCGTGCTGGCGCTGCATACGGCCTATCTCGCAGCGTGGCTGTTCGCCCTGCTCACCCCCGTCGCCCTCATGGTCCTGGCGCTGTCGGCCTATGCGGCCTATGTCGTCAATGCCGGGCAATTTGTCTGGAAATTGCGGATGGCGCGCCTCGAGGCGCCACGCGCGGGCGGTGGCGGCGCCCGTCTTGCCGCCTCGGAGGGACGGGCGTGAACGCGGCTCCTCCCAGCGTCGCCACGCCAGCCGCGCCGCTGCGCCAGCGCGGCCAGCACGAGGTCTTTTGCGGACTGACCTCGATCATCTGGCTGCACCGCAAGATGCAGGACGCCTTCTTCCTCATCGTCGGATCGAGGACCTGCGCGCATCTGATGCAATCGGCCGCCGGCGTGATGATCTTTTCCGAGCCGCGCTTTGCGACCGCCATCATCGACGAGCGTGATCTCGCCGGCATGGCCGACATGAATGACGAACTGGACGGCGTTGTCGCCCGGCTGCTCGAGCGGCGTCCCGATATCCGCCTGCTGGTGCTTGTCGGCTCCTGCCCTTCCGAGGTGATCAAGCTCGATCTGGCGCGCGCTGCGGAGCGCCTCAATGGACTGCACATGCCGGACCGGCGCGTCATGTCCTATTCGGGCAGCGGCATCGAGACCACCTTCACGCAGGGAGAGGACAATTTCCTGGCGGCGCTGGTCGGATCCTGCGAGCGCGAGGCGCCGGACGCGCCGGCTTCGCTGGTCGTCGCGGGCTGCATCGCCGACATCGCGGAAGAACAGTTCCTGCGGATCTTCGAGGCCCTCGGAATCGCCAATGTCTCCTTCCTGCCGCCGCGCCGAAGCGGAGCGACGCCGGCCATCGGCCCGAATACCCGCTTCCTGCTGGCCCAGCCCTATCTGACTGCAGCGGCATCAGCGCTGGAGGCGCGCGGCGCCGCCCGCATCGCCGCACCCTTCCCCCTGGGCGAGGAGGGCACCACCGAATGGCTGCGGGCGGCCGCCGACGCCTTTGGCGTGGAAGCGCGAAAGTTCGACGCGATCACCGCTGCCGGCCGCGAACGCGCCCGCAAGGCGGTCTCGCGCCACCGCGAGCGGTTCCAGGGAAAGCGCGTCTTCCTTTTTCCCGATTCGCAGTTGGAGCCCTCGCTGGCGCGATTCATGAGCCGTGAACTCGGCGCGCAGATCGTCGAGATCGGCACACCCTTCCTCAACCGCCAGATCGCCGCCAGCGAGATCGACCTGCTGCCTAAAGGCATACGCTGGAGCGAGGGACAGGATGTCGACCGGCAGATCGACCGCTGCCGCGAGGCCGCGCCCGACCTGATCATCTGCGGCATGGGGCTGGCCAATCCGTTCGAGGCGGAGGGTCGCACCACCAAATGGTCGATCGAATTCGTCTTCTCGCCGATCCACGGATACGAACAGGCCGGGGATCTGGGCGAATTGCTCACCCGCCCCTTCGCGCGCCGCGACGTCCTGACGGTGGAGGTCTGAGCGATGCAACTGGCTGTCTGGACCTATGAAGGACCGCCCCATGTCGGGGCGATGCGCATAGCGGCCTCGATGCAGGGCCTGCATTACGTCCTGCACGCGCCGCAGGGCGACACCTATGCCGATCT
>JAUIBM010000565.1 GCA_030428345.1 Alphaproteobacteria bacterium
AGGGCGGTATCCGCTACGCGCTTTCGGTGAACCAGGACGAGGTCGAGGCGCTGGCGGCGCTGATGTCCTACAAATGCGCCCTGGTCGAGGTGCCGTTTGGCGGCTCCAAGGGCGGTCTTTGCATCAATCCGCGCGATTGGGAGCCGGACGAACTGGAGCGCATCACCCGCCGCTTCGCATTCGAACTGATCAAGCGCGACCTGATCAACCCGTCGCAGAACGTGCCGGCGCCGGACATGGGCACGGGCGAGCGCGAGATGGCCTGGATCGCCGACCAGTATCGCCGCATGAACACCACCGATATCAATTCGCGCGCCTGTGTGACCGGCAAGCCGCTCAATGCCGGCGGCATTCGCGGCCGCACCGAGGCGACGGGCAGGGGCATTCAATATGCGTTGCGGGAATTCTTCCGCCATAGCCAGGATGTCGCCATCGCCGGGCTGTCAGGCGACCTGACGGGCAAGCGCATCATCGTCCAGGGGCTTGGCAATGTCGGCTTTCACGCCGCCAAGTTCCTTTCGGAGGAGGATCGGGCGAAGATCGTGGCGATCGTCGAATACAATGGCGGCCTGACCAATTCCGACGGCATAGACATCGAGGCCGCCAAGGACTGGATGACCCGCCACGGATCCTTTGACGGGTTTTCCGGCGGAACATTCGTCGCCGACCCTTCGGCGCTGATGGAGGGCGAGTGCGACATCCTCATTCCAGCCGCCATGGAGGGTGCCATCAATCTGTCGAATGCCGACCGCATCCAGGCGCCGCTGATCGTGGAGGCGGCGAACGGCCCGGTCACCGCCGGTGCGGACGAAATCCTGCGGCAGAAGGGCAAGGTTATCATTCCCGATCTCTACGCCAATGCCGGCGGCGTGACGGTGTCATATTTCGAGTGGGTCAAGAACCTTTCGCATATCCGCTTCGGCCGCATGCAGCGGCGCGAGGAGGAGGCGCGTCACCGCATCCTCATCGAGGAACTGGAGCGTGCGGCGAACATTTCGATGTCCGACTCGTTCAAGTCGAAATATCTGTCCGGCGCCGATGAACTGTCGCTGGTACGGTCCGGACTCGACGACACCATGCGCGGCGCCTATGGGCGGATGCGCGAATTGTGGCATGAGCGGCGCTCGTCCTCGCCGGAATTCGATCTGCGCACGGCGGCCTATGTGATCTCCATCGGCCGTGTCGCGGACAGCTACAAATCGCTCGGCCTGTAGGATCTCACGCCACGGCGAGGCGGGGGCGTGCTCCCCGCCTGGTTCGCGACAGCAGGAAGACCATCACTGCGATGTTGAGCAGGTTCCAGGCGATGCCATTGGCGAACGCCGCCTGGTAGGAGTGGGTCAGGTCATAGATCCAGCCCGAGGCCCATCCGCCGGCCGCCATGCCGATGACCGTCGCCGTGATGACAATCCCCACTCGCCTGCCAGCCTCCTGCGCCGGCATGTATTCCCGCACGATCATCGCATAGCATGGCACGATGCCGCCTTGCGCCAGCCCGAAGATCAGCGAAACCACATAGAGCGACATCAACCCGTCGAATGGCAGGTAGAGGAACAGCGCCAGGCACTGCGCCACGGAGCCGATGAGCAGCGCGCGCACCGCGCCGATATAATCGGCGATGAAGCCGAAGGAGAGGCGGCTGATCACGCCCGCGCCGAGCATCATGGACAGCATCTGCGCGCCGGCGGTGACCCCGTAGCCCAGATCGCTGCAATAGGCGACGAGATGCACCTGCGGCATCGCCATCGCCATGCAGCATCCGAAGCCCGCCACGAGAAGCAGCAACTGGAGCGCACGCGGCGAAAGCCCGGCATCGGCGCCCGGCGCCGCCGGGCGGCTCTCGGTGTTAGGTAGATCCGATACCAAGACAAAGCCCGGCGCCCGGCGCCGCAGCAGCGCCGACAGCGGCAGGATAACGGCCGCCGCGATTCCCGCGATCAGCCAGAAGGCGGCCCGCCACCCGTCGTCCGCCACCACATCCTTGAGGATGAGCGGCCATATCGCGCCGGCGCCGTAGTTTCCGCATGCCGCCGCCGCGACCGCAATTCCGCGCCGCCGCACGAACCAGTGCGAGACGTCGGCCATCAGTGGGCCGAAGCCCGCGGCGGTGGCGAAGCCGATCAGCAACTGCAGAAGCGAGAACGCGGCCATGGAATGCGTCATGGCGCCAAGCGCGAATCCCGCCGAGATCAATATTCCCGCGAGCGCCAGGACCGGCGCTATTCCGAACCGGTCCACCAACCGCCCCAGCAGCAGATTGCCGGCCGCAAAGCCGATCATTGCGCTGGAATATGCCATGGACGCACCACCGCGACCGGTGGCGAATTCGGCCTGGATTTGCGGCAGCACCAGAATTCCGGCCCACATGCCGACGCTGGCGACAATGCCGGCCGTCACCGAAATGGCCAGGCGAAGCCAGGAATAAGCACCGTCGGGGCGAAAGGTCTGCATGCGATGTCTCTGCGAAAGAAAATGCGGTTGAAAATACGGTGCCGGCACGGACCATATGCCGGAAGAACGGGCAGCACAAACCACCTGCAGCTGCACGCGCCCGCTCTCCCGCCGGACGGGAGGCCCGGCGGCTGCGGCCTGCGACGACAGGTATCGCGGCCGTGCCGCTGCGGCGCTGGACTTGTCTGCCGCTTCGGGTCATAAGCTCTGCGACGCAACAACCGCTGCGAGG
>JAUIBM010000566.1 GCA_030428345.1 Alphaproteobacteria bacterium
CGACGGTGTCATCGACACGGTCGTCGTCGCGTTCACCGACCATTACGGGAGACTGCTCGGCAAGCGCTTCGACGCCGGATTCTTCTGCGAGACGATCGACGACGGGACCCACGCCTGCGACTACCTGCTGGCCAATGACATCGACATGGAGCCGGTGCCGGGATACGCGGCCGCCAGCTGGACGCAAGGCTATGGCGATTTCGCCATGCGCCCGGACCTTGCCACGCTGTGCCACATTCCCTGGCTGGAAAAAACGGCGCTCGTGCTGTGCGATATCGAGGATCATCACAGCCATACGGACCTGCCGCACAGTCCGAGGGCCATTCTCAAGGCGCAGGCGGCGCGGCTGAGCGAGCGGGGATACCGCGCCTATTTCGCCTCCGAGCTGGAATTCTACCTGTTCGACGAGACCTACGCTTCTGCCCGCGCCAAGCACTGGCAGGGCCTTTCCACGGCCTCGCCCTATATCGAGGACTATCTCATCGGCCTCACCACCCGTGAGGAGGGCGTCATGCGCGCCATCCGCAATGCGATGGAAGGGGCGGGCATTCCGGTCGAGAACTCCAAGGGCGAGTGGGGGCCGGGCCAGGAAGAAATCAATGTGCGTTATGCCGAGGCGCTGGAAATGGCCGACCGGCATGTCATCCTGAAGAATGGCTGCAAGGAGATTGCCGACGCGCATGGCAAGGCGATTTCCTTCATGGCGAAATACAATTACGAACTCGCCGGCAATTCCAGCCATATCCACAATTCGCTCTGGTCGGCCGACGGCTCGACACCGTTGTTCCTGGACAAGGACGCCGAACACGGCATGTCTGCGCTGATGCGCTCCTGGGTCGCCGGACAGCTGAAATATGCGCGCGACTACACCTGGTTCCTTGCGCCCTACATCAATTCCTACAAACGCTTCCAGGTCGGCACCTTCGCGCCGACAAAGATCATCTGGAGCCGGGACAACCGCACCGCCGGCTACCGGCTTTGCGGGGAGGGAACCAAGGGCATCCGGATCGAATGCCGGGTCGGCGGGGCCGATCTCAACCCCTATCTGGCGTTCGCCGCGCTGATCGCGGCCGGCCTTGCCGGCATCGACGAGGGGCTGGAACTGGGCAAGCCGTTCGAGGGCGACGCCTATTTCGGCGCGGAACTGCCGGAAATTCCCAAGACCCTGCGCGAGGCGATCGTTTCGCTCGAGGAGTCGCGCTTCCTGCGCGAGGCCTTCGGCGACGAGGTCGTGGACCACTATGTCCACACCGCCAATTGGGAACAGCGCGAATATGACCGGCGCATTACCGATTGGGAACTGCACCGCGGGTTCGAGAGATACTGATCGGGAGGCGCGGGGTATTTCGACGCGCATCCCCGGATATGCCGGAAATGCAACGGGATCGGCGACGGATTGGGCGGAGGAAGTTTCCAGTTGAAGTTTCGGTTTCCTTGTAAGAAACTGAGCGTATGGAGAAACATCCTCTTGCGGCTTACAGGGCAAAGTGCGGACTCACCCAACAGCAATTTGCTTCGCTCGCGGGCATCACGAAAAGTCAGGTCTCCAAGGTCGAATCCGGGCAGGTCACGCCTCGGCCGGCCAGTTTGGAGAAGATCGTAAAGGCGACCAAGGGTGAGGTCACCGCCGGCGCCCTGGCTGATGCCGCCATGAGGATTCGCGCAGCGAACACCGTCCAAGCGGCGGGGAGGATCAACGTGAACAACCCTACCAGCACGCTGCAAACCATTGGGGCGGCAGGGCTTTCGGAGCAACCTCAACAAGCATACGAGCCGGCGGAGGGCATGGCCGTGAGCGCATACGAGGCCAAGGTAGCCAAAGGCATGGAGATGCTCGAACAACTCTATTCGAAAGTCGGCGGACTGGTCACGTTCGCGCCCGGCTTTGATCCGGCGGAACCCTGGGGCGACGAAGAGTGGCCGAACCCGCACTTGCCCGACGATATGGCGGATGAAATAGCGGACGAGAACGACGGCCGGTGATCCTGTTCGACACCTGCGCAATACTCGATATCGTCGGCGGCAGACGACTGGCAGGAACCGCGCAGGAGCAACTGGCGTTCGCGGCCGCAGATCAATGCGCATACGTCTCTGCGATAAGCGCATGGGAAATCGGCAAGCTTGCATCCCTCAACCGGATTGCCGCGCCTGTTCCGCCTCTGGCGCTTTTCCGGAGCTTTGTCGAAACGCTCGATCTCCGCGAAGCCCCGCTGACGCCGGCCATCCTGATCGCCTCCTCGTTTCTGCCCGGCGCGTTTCACCGCGACCCGATGGACCGTGTGCTGATCGCCACGGCGCGCGAAACCGGCGCCACAATTCTCACCCGCGACCGCGCGATCCTTGCCTACGGGGCCGCAGGTCACGTAAAGACTCTGGCTTGTTGATTTCACCGGGAGCCATCCACGTGTCCATGTTGAAATGCATTTCGCCGATTGACGGATCGGTCTACGCCGAGCGCCCGGTCATGGCGGTCGAGGCCGCCAATGCCGCGCTTTCGGCCGCGCGCGCGGCGCAAAAATCCTGGGCCGCCCGCCCGCTGGCCGAACGGATCTCGCTGGTGCAGGCAGGTGTCGCCAGCCTCAACGCCATGAGCGACGAGGTGGTGCCGGAACTCGCCCACATGATGGGACGGCCGGTGCGCTTTGGCGGGGAATTCGGCGGCGTCAATGAGCGC
>JAUIBM010000567.1 GCA_030428345.1 Alphaproteobacteria bacterium
GCGCAAGGCGTGGCCGCGGGGCGGATGCAGGCCTTCTTCCCGGCGATCTTCTTCGTTCTCGGCTTCTCCGTTGTGTTCGTCTCGCTGGGTGCCGGCGCCTCGACGCTCGGCTCCCTCATGCGTCAATACATGAACGTGCTGTCGCTGGTGGCCGGCGCGGCGATCATCGTCATGGGGCTGCATTTCCTGGGCGTGTTCAAGATCGGCCTGCTCTATCGCGAGGCGCGGTTTACCGGCGGCGGGGCCGGATTTGCCGGTGCATTCGTCATGGGGCTGGCCTTCGCATTCGGCTGGACGCCCTGCATCGGCCCGGTTCTCGGCGTCATCCTGGCGCTTGCCGGCGCGCGCGACACGGTGGGCGAGGGGGCCGCGCTGCTCGGCGCCTATTCCGCTGGCCTGGGCGTGCCCTTCCTGCTTGCCGCCATGTTCGTGACCCCGTTCATGGCGTTCCTCGCCCGCTTCCGCACCCATCTGGGCATGGTCGAGAAGGTGATGGGTGGCGCGCTCGTCCTCACCGGCATTCTGTTCATCACCGGGGGCATGCAGCGATTTTCGTTCTGGCTGCTGGAGACCTTCCCGGGTCTGGCGACTCTGGGATAGGCCAAACCGCGCGCCCGGTGGGCGGCTCAGCGACGGTTGATCCTGCCGCCCTCGAACATGGAGACCACGCATTCGACGCCGGCTGGCAAGGCCAGTTGCTGGCAGGCCTGCTGCGCCGCTTCCGGCGTGTTGAACGGCCCGACGCGCAGATGCGCGACCAGCCCGTTGCCGTCCTGCTCCACGGTTGCGCGCGGCTCCAGATTTTCGAACGGCACTTCCTGGTTCAATTGGGCGATCTCGTCGAAGCGCTGGGACAATTCGGAAAAGGACGATCCGCTGCCGAGATCGATCGCAAAGGATTCGGCATTCTGCACCGCGACGGGCGCATCCCCTGCGCGTGTCGAATCGCCGGGCTGATCCGTCGCGCCGCTCCCGGCGGGCAGCGGCGTCTCATCCTGCTGAGCGGGCGCCGGCCTGACGACCGGCTCGACGACAGGCGTGGCGACATCCTGCGGCGGGGAGGCGTCGAATTCGCGAATCGGCTGGGTTGCATCCTGGACTTGCGGCGCCGGTGCAGGAGAGGGGGCGGCAACCTGTTCGGGCGGCCTGCTACTCGCTTCCGGTTCCGGCGCGGTCTGCCTTGGCGCCTGCGTTCCGGAGGGTTCCGCTGCCGCTTGCCTTGTCGGCTTCTCGCGCTGCACTCGCGCTGGGGCATCCGCCGTCACCCGGTCCCCGGCGGCAAAACCGTATCGAAAAAGCGCATAGCCGGCAGAGCCGACGAGGGCGACCGCGACGACTGCGCCGATGCCGATCAACAGGCCGCGATGCTCCGCAATCCGCTCGAAGAGGCCTTGCGCCGGAGGAGGTGCGAGGGCATCAAGTTCCTCGTTCCGCGAGAGCGGCCCGCGCGGCGACGGGTAGCGTCCATTTTGGTGCATACTCTTCGTCATGGCACGCGAATCTGACACATTGCGCCTGGTAGTTCGAACGGGCGTGAACACCATTCTGGACGGCACGCCCAAGGGTTAATCTCGGAAGACGCCAATGGCAAGAACCTGTCTAACCATCATTCTGGCGGCCGGCGAAGGGACGCGAATGCGCTCTTCGCGGCCAAAAGTCCTGCACGAAATAGCAGGACTTCCCATGGTCTGTCACGTAGCGTCTGCCGCAAATTCCGCAGGTGGAGAATCCCAAGCTGTGGTTGTTGGCAGGCAGGCCGAGGCAGTGGGAAAAGCCGTCCGCAACACGGTGGAAAACGTCACGCTGCACGAGCAGACACAGCGCTTGGGGACCGCCCATGCGGTGCTGGCGGCGCGCAGCGAGATCGAAAAGGGCTATGACGATATTCTGGTGCTGTTCGCCGATACGCCGCTGCTGAAGAGCGAAACGCTGACGGCCATTCGGGGCCAGCTTGCGGGCGGCGCGGCAGTCGCGGTTCTGGGTTTTCGCACCGCAAAGCCCACGGGCTATGGCCGACTCATCGAGCACGGGGGCGAGCTCGTCGCCATCCGCGAGGAGCGCGACGCCAGCGAGGCGGAACGGGCGATCGGCTTCTGCAATGGCGGCATCATGGGGCTGGACGGACGCAAGGCGCTGGCGCTGCTGGAGGCGATCGGCAATGACAACGCCAAGGGCGAATACTACCTGACCGACATCGTCGAGATCGCCCACGGCCAGGGCTTGCGCGTGGTCGCGCAGGAGGCCGAGGAGGAAGAACTGCTCGGCGTCAACAATCGCGCCGAACTCGCGCGAATCGAAGCCATCTGGCAGGAGCGCCGGCGGCATGCGCTGATGCTGGAGGGCGTTACCATGACCGCGCCCGGCACGGTCTTCCTGTCGTACGACACCAGCATCGGCGCGGACTGTGTGATCGAACCCAATGTGGTGTTCGGGCCGGGAGTGACACTGGAGCAGGAAGTGCTGGTGCGATCCTTCTCTCACCTGGAAGGTTGCAGGATTGCCCCGGGCGTCACGGTGGGGCCCTACGCGCGGCTGCGTCCGGGAACGACGATGGATAGCGGCTCGCGGGTCGGCAATTTCTGCGAATTGAAGAACGCCAGCGTCGAGGCGGGCGCCAAGATCAACCATCTCTCCTATATCGGCGATGCGCGGGTTGGCGCCGGCGCC
>JAUIBM010000022.1 GCA_030428345.1 Alphaproteobacteria bacterium
GATCACCCATCGCGTCCGGCGCTGCGCGATCGCCGCGGCAAAGGCGTCGTCGGTCACCTCCAGCGTCGTCGTGAAGGTCTTGCCGGTCTGGCGCGCGAACATGCCGATCTTGAAGCGCGCCGGATCGGATATCCATCGCCGCTGATAGCCATAGAGCAGGGGCGTGGCGCTCATTCCGCCTCGCCGATCCCATAAGCCTGCCGGATCGCCGCCAGTACCCGCGCTCCGTCCAGTTCCGGCGACTGGCGTATGATTTCCTCGGTCGCGGCCTTCGCCGCTTCGCTCTTTTGCCGCTCGATCTGCCGGCTGCGCTTTTCGCTTGAGACAGCGGAAGTCTTTTCGGCGGAGGCGGCGGCGGCGAGCGCCCGCGACAATTCCATCAGCGCCTTGGGGTCCGGCGCGCCGCGCTCCAGGATCTGGAACGCCGCCTCCTTGATCAGCTGGGCGATCATGACCGTCACATTGTCCGACCGGTCGGGTCCGAGCGCCCCGGCGACGGCTCTCGCCACCTCGCGCGTCTCGGCCAGCCGGCGCATGGCGGAGGCCTTGCGGATGGAATAGCGGTTGAACGCCGAGCGGCTGATCGTCTCGCAACCGACGCCTTCCAGCCGGTCGTTGAGCTCGAACAGGATATCGGTTTCGGTGCGCTCACGCTCGGCCAGCTGTTGCACGGCCCAGGCGATATGCGGATCGGCTTCGGGCGGCAGCAGGTCGATCGAGGAAAGCCGACCGCGTCCCTGCCGGTTGGGTCGGCGTGCGGCAGTCTGCGCGATGATGGCGGCGCTGTCTTCCGGTTTGGCGGTGTCCAACTCAAACCTCCGGGGAGGGGCGGGCGATGCCGTCAATAACCGAGCGCCGCTCGACATGATCGACGCCCGCCCGGGTGATCGAGGCGATCAACACGCTTCCCGCCTCGGCCGTCGTGACAGCGCCGACTTCCCTGAGCTTCAGGATCTGCGTGCGGGTCCATTCGCGCGAGCGGCGATGCCCGAAGGTGTCGAGCACTCGGGTCAGCATGGTGTCGTTGAGGGAACCGTCGATCTGCCGGGCCAGTTCCTTCAGGATGGTCAGCCGCGCGTCCTCGGTCAGATAGGTTTCAAAGCTCATGCGTCGGGGACCCTTCTCAGATAGGTGTCGATGCGCGAGACGGTGCGCTGCACCCCGCCCAGCGCCTCGCCGAAGACCGCGACCGAGCCCTTGAGCTCGGCGATCGTCAGCTTCAATTCGGTCACGTCGTCCTTTGCCGGCATGTGCCGCAATTCGCCCTCGACCGAGGTCAGCCGGTCGCCCTGGCCGCGTACCGTTTCCTTGAGCTTCTCGATCTCCGCGCCGTTCGCCTTCGAGCGGGTGGTGATCCAGGCGTAGATCGCCCCGCCCGAGGAGATCGCCACCGCCAGCAGGCTGAGCCAGTCCGTCAATGCAGCGAGCAGCTCCATCGCCTTCCCCTTTCTTTTCCCGTTCGAAGGGCGTCGAGACAGCGCGCGCCATGCCGCCATCGCAGTTCGAGCAGCGCGCCGCCGCGCCTGATTTCGGTAATGGCCTGCCCGCCGGAACGCAGCCGGCGGCCGTCGCCGGTCTTGAGCGCCGCCGCGATCTGCGTCTGCCCGATGCAGCGTCCAGCCGGCACGACGCGCCATTGGCCGGCGTCGGCCGCGGGGCTGAACAGCCAGATCGCCAGGAACAGCGCCAGCGCCGCGGCGAGCACCAGGAAGAAGCCGCGGCCATAGATGGCGCCGCCCCGCGCCCGGTCGGCATCGTCCCATTCGGGATTCCAGTCCGGCCCATGCACCTCGCGCCCGCCCATCACTCGCCGCTCCGCGCGCCACGAACGCGCTCGTAGAGAGCTGCGCAGGCGGAGAACAACCGGTTGGCCCGCGTCAGGGCGTCGTCCTGCTTGGCGAGCGCCACGTCGGCGCGGTCGTCGGGCGTGACGCCGCTTCTCACGCCGGCCGCGCATTTGGCTGGCAGGGGCGGCAGCGGCTCGCGTTGCGCGCCGATCGCCGCCGCTTCCTCGACAACGCCGGTGCGCGCTTTCGCCAATTCTGCGGCGGCGATCCGGTCACGGTCAGTTGCGCAGCCGCACGCCAAGATCGCGCACGCTAGGCACGCCATCGGGGCGAGCGGCGACAAGCCGGTCGATTTCATCCTGCATGGTCTCCCGGGTGGATTGGGCTGTAAGGAGTTCGGCTTCGAACCGTGCGAGGGCGTCCGCGTCGGCCTGTCTTTCGGCCTGCAGTTTTGCCATCTGCCGGGCGCGTTGATCGGACAGTTTGCGAAGCAGTTCGGCATCGGCCTTCGCCGCCTCAAGTTCGGAGACAGCGACGTAATCCTTGCGCGCGGCGGCGGCGACGGCCGGATCGTCGACCAGGACGTCCCACATCCGCATGCCGGCGATCGTCAACGCGCCTGAGGAGGCGACGCCGGCCGCGAAGGCGAGCGCGGCGATCGAGCCGCCGCCCAGGCTGCCAGTCAGTCCGCCAGTCAGGCCGCCAACGAGCGAGGCAAGGGCGCGCAGCATCACTTCACGCCTGCCATGCAGAGCTTGTATTCCGGCGCGCGATTGCCGCTGCCGGTCCGTCGCCGCGCCACCAGGCCGGGAATGGTCCGCCCGCCGGCCTTGTTGAACCAGGTCAGCGCAACGCACGCCCCGGCAAGATCACCCGCGTCGAGCCGCTTGCGCGCCGTCGAGCTGCAGAATGCGCCGACGCCGATATTGAAGGTGAGATCGAGAAACGCCTTGTAGCTGGGATCGGGCAGGGCGTCGGGCTGCTTCAGGCAGGCGCGCATCCCGACTTCGTGCTCGCGCAGATCGGCAAGCAGGCGTTCGTCGCACTCCTTGTCGGAAAGACGCATGTCGGGGCCGACATTGCGGGTCGCGCCGTAGCAGACCGTCCAGATGCCGGCGACATCGCGATAGCTGCTATTGCGCTTGCCCTCCCAGGAACCGGTATAGGCGACGGCCCCGACGCCAAGAGCGGTCAGCGCCCCTGCGGCGGTGACCAGCCTGCTGACCTTTCCAAACGACGCCACGTTTCGCGCTCCCATCCGGGGCGGCGCATGCCGCCCGATGGCGCTTACCTTGGCGAATTTCGGGAATTTTCTATCCACGCGCGGGCGCGCGGGTCGCTGAGGACTCAGTCCTCGAACAGCGCGAGCTGGTCGACATTGCCCTTCTTCCAGCCGCCGCCATTGATCCACCGGCGCACGGTGGCAATATCGGTGCGCAGCATGCGGGCGATCTCGGATTTGTTCAATCCGTTGCGGGCAAGTTCGCCGGCGGCCCATTTGTTTGCGACCGGCACCTTGACGCGCTGATCGTTGACGAAATTGCGCCGCCGCAATTCATCCTTGATGGCGCGAACGCCTGCGGCGCCTACCATCTGCGCCGCGCTCGACGCCTTGCCGGGACTGTCGGAGAGGTAGAGCAGGGTGCCACCGAATTTCAGGATGAAGGCGAGCGCCTGCTCGCGGCCGAGCGCCCGGACATAGATGTCGATATGTGCCGGGATGCGCTCGTTCATGCCGCAGGCTTCCGGATACGCGTCCCGAGCGTGTTCATGACGATGTGCCATTCCGCGGCGATGACATCGTCCAGCGTGATGGTGTGGCGGCCGATGATGCGATCGACTTCGCCCGCGAAACGCGAGCCATATTCATTGCCGGCCTTGCCGGTGAGGATGCGCCATTGCGTCGAGGCGATCTTGCCGCCCGGTTTCGCCAGCCATTTTTCGCCGTAATGACTGCTCCAGGCGACGCCGGCTTCCCGCGCGATCCATCCCTTCAGCGCCTCGATCGCCTTGGCCGCGTCCTCGCCATGGCGCAGGAACCGGACATGGTCGATGCCGGTCTGGCGCTTGACGAAGGCGAGCAGTGCCTTGTCGTCGCGGGAGCGGGTGATGCCGAGATTCCAGGCGGCGATCCACAGCGCCTGCAGCTTGCCGGCATACCTGCCCTCGAGCTTGCGCCGGCCCGTTCGTGCACGGGGCACGCTCCCCCCTTGCGGGGCAGATGTCCGGGAACCGGACGGCGGGGGGTTGGAAAAACCGAGCCGCCGGAATTCGGCCAGCACCTTGCCCCTTTCTCCCTCGCTCATATCCTTGGACGAGTCCTTGCCGGTGACCCGCAGGAGGATGGCGCGATAATCATCCTCCTCCAGGCCCAGCTGCTTCTTCGCGACGTGAATGGCGGCGAGTGCGTTCATCACCGCAGCTCACCGGCTTGAGGCCCGAACAGGGCTTCGTCACCCTCGTAGCCGGCCTCGATCAGATCGACAGGATCGTCCCGGGTCGCGCCCGGCTGATCGCCGGAGCAGGCCGAACACAGATCCTCCTCGACCCACCAGCAGGTTGTGTCGGTTGCCTCGTCCCAGCAGGCCGATCGGTCATGACATCCGCATTCCCGGCAGGTGCGGAACGGCGCGACGCCATGTTCCGCCTTGCGATGCGCGGCGAGGCCCTTCTCGCCCCGCAGCTTCTTGCGGCACTCTGGGCATTCTGTGCTGGCGCCGGAGCGCGAACGGTTGCGCTTCGCGTTCATGACCGCACCTCCCGGATCGCCGGCGCCAAGACTTCCTCGTAAGGCTCGACCACGAAATCCTCGCCCTCGGTCCCGATCGAGACGCCGGCCACAGCGCGCGCGACTTCCGGCTCCGCCAGCATCGCCTCCTTGTTGACCTCCTCCTTGATCCGCACGAACCGGACGAGGCCGAGCGAGCGCAGCGTCTCGATTACAGCTTCCTGTCCTCGCACGCTCACGCGTGGCGGCCTGGTGCGCCATTTCAACTCGCCGCTCGCGAACCGGTAGAACTTGACCCTGCCGCCATTGGTAAGGCGCTCGCGATTGGCTGCCGCCCACATCTCCAGGCCGCCGAGGACCGCCGCCTCGCGCTGTTTCAGCGGTTCGGCCTGCTGCTCGTGGCGCTGGCGGATCGCGGCGATTTCATCGTTCATCGCCGCTTCGGCAACCACCAGCTCGCGCCGCACGACACCCAGATCGAAGATCATCGCATCAGCTTCCACGTCGCTCTGCGGCACCGGGTAATTGCTGCTCAGTTTCTTGGCCTTTGCCATCACTTGCCCTCCTCAGGCGTGTTGAGTGTGTTGGGTTCGGCGCCGATCAAGGCGCTCATTTCGTCCAGGATCGCGTCGGCCAGCGCCAGCACGTTGGCGACGATCTGGTCCGGTCTCATGCGCAATCGTCCCCCCGGTCATGGGTGGGAAAAAGCTGCAGCGCGTCTCCCGGCAGCGGCCGGCCGGCGATCGGAAACAGCAACAGATTGCCGCCGGGCCGGCAGGCCTCGGCGATCACCGCTTCGGCCAGCGGATCGGCTGCGGCGCGCTCGTTCCAGCGCTTGGCCGAGAGCTGGCGATAGAGTTCCGCCGCCTCGTCGATGCAGGCGGTCAGCACCAGCAGCAGGTTTTCCACGTCCTCGTCGCGAAAGCTCTCGCCGTCGCGCCAGGCGGTGCGGATCACCTCATGCAGGCCGCACAGCCTGTCATGCAGTTCGAAGCGGTTGTCGGGTGCGGTTCTCATTGGATCGATCCTTTCGTGGTTGCGCGCAGGATCGCCTCGTCGACGGCCTCTTCGACCAGTTGGACGGAGCGTTCCTGAAGTTCCGCCATCGCCCGGCACAGGCGCAGCGAGTTGGCGATGTGTTGCAGCGTTTCGCCGACCATTTCGGGCGGCAGGGTCGCGGCGCTTTCGGCCATTGCCGCCAGAAGCCCCAGATGGCTGGAAAGCTTTGCCTCGGCGGCGTCGTCCAACTCGCCCAATCCCGGACCCGCGCTCATTCGATGGCTCCCACGTCCCGGTTCGACCAGGCGGCTTTGAGATCAGCGAGTGTCATCGGGCGGTTGGAGCCCTGCGCGGTGAGCCGCGCCAGCTTGATGGTCATGTCGACCTGGCCGAAAGCGCCCGGCTTGACGCCGACGCCGGTCAGGAACTGCACCATTTCCGGTTCGGTGACGCCCCATGCCTGGATGAAGAGGTGCAAATCTTCCTGGGTGGGCCGGTCACGGCGGATGCGCTTGAAGATGCGGCGGCGCAACTGGCCGTATTTCGGTCCGTCCGACCAGCGGTTGAAGCGGGAATAGGTCTCGGTATTGCCCAGCAGCGCGATGCCGCAGCCGCAATTGTCGGTGAAGTGGCGAAGCTGGTTGATCGCGTCGTCGACGAGGTTCTGGCACTCGTCGATGATCAGCAGCGTTCCCGCGCCGCGCCGCTCCAGCCGCTTGCCGATCGAGCGCACCAGCTTGCTGGCGTTCGGCTGCATCACGTCCAGCGCCTCGGCGATTTCCGAGAGCATGCCGTGCACCGTCTTGGTGTGCGGGCTGATCGTCGCCAGATGCACATTGCCGTTCACGCTGGCATAGCGCTTGGCCGTCGTGGTCTTGCCCATGCCGGCCTCGCAGGTCGCCATGATGATGGTTGGCATCATCTGCGCCGAGGCCAGCATGTCGGTGATTTCTTCCGAAATCCGCGTGCGGATGAAGGGCGGGGAAACCGGGATCGCCGCCGCCAGCGCCTCGATCTCCTCAACGCTTGCCAGCCAGTTCGCCACCTTGTCGTTGTGGCCGTCGAGCCGGCCTTGGTATTTGCCGGAGAACCACTGAGAAAATGTCCCGTCCGGCATGCCGATGCGCCGCGCGACCTCGGCCTTGGACCATCCGTTGTTCTCGCCCTGTTCGGCGACGCGCGCCGCCAGTTCCCGGCGTCGGGTGATGTCCACGGGAGTTCGGCCGGGCCCCTCGGCGATCGGCGCTTCGATTTCAGGCAGGGTCCAGGTCGTGCCCGGATTGACGCTTGCCCCGTTGAAACTTGTGCTGCTGCTCAGGCTCATGCTAGATTCCTCGGTGTTCGAATGACTGCCGGCGCGGCGCACACAGCCCGCCGGCGCTTTTTTGTCCGCCCTACGCAACACTCCCAACACGACACTCAAAGGCGGTTCCCTTTCGGGATCAGGGCTCCAGGTCGCGTCCGGCGATCAGCCGGATGGCTCTGGAAAAACTCGCTTCTCTGGCTTCGTCCCATTCCGGTTCCGGCTTGACCGCCGCGCTTCCGCGCGCCACCGCGATCCTCGGAATTGCCGGCCGTTCGACCTTGGGTTCGGCCGGCTTTGCGCCAAGGGCGTAGATCTCGCCTAGTTCGTCCGCCGACAGCCGCGCATGCAGCGCTTGCTGTTCCTTCGTCGCCTTGACGAAGGCGCGCCTGTTGCGATTGTGTTCGCGCGCCGCGCCCGTATCGTCGAAGCGCTTGTCGCCGATCAGCGCGGCCTCGCAGACCAGCCGGTCCGCCGCGTCATAGACCCGGACGCCGTCGCCCAGCGCATCGGGGTCGAAGCGCACTGTGACATTGCGTCCGGCGAGCTGGTTCAGCGCCGGGGCCCAATAGCGGTTGCCGAACAAATGGATTTCGCCAGAACCCTTCTTGGCGCGCACCCGCTCGGCGGCGAGCAGCCAGAGCGATTTCTGCGCGGCGGTCGGCCAGCGCACGACGGTCCCGGGCTGCGCGAGGGAGGCAGCGAAGGTCTCGTCGAAACTGCGTCCGGCGCAATTGGCCGAGCGCCTTCCCGGGCGGGAATTGTGTTCGGCCACCCGGTCGGCGACGAGCGTGCGAAGCGTGCCCAGATCGATCGCCTTGCTGGCGTAGTTTTCAGGCTTGGCGTCCGGCTTGTTGCCGGTATAGGCGCCGGCGCAGATCGGATGCTTGGCGATCTCCTCGGCAAGGTCGCGCCAGGCGCGTTCGATCGGCTTGGACTGGCCGGAATAGGGCGTCGTCCAGTGCATTTCGACGCCCAGCGTCGTCAGCAGACCCGCCGGGTCTTCGTCCCGCACCTTGAAGCGGTATCGGTTCGGCGTTCCGCCGGATATCCATTTGCTGGCGAATGATCGGCCGTTGTCGAGCCATATCTTGTCAGGAATGCCGTGCCGCTCGACCATGTCGCCAATGACCAGGCGCACCGTGTCCTTGTTCTCGCTTTCCGCCAGCCGCCAGGCCAGAACCTTGCCCGAGGCCAGATCCTGGATGCCGATCAGGAACAGGCGCACCGGCTTCGGTCCGCCAATGTCGACGAACAGGTCGAGCTTGTGGCCATCCATGTTGACGGCCTGCATGGCGTGAAAATGCCCACGGCTGCGCTTTTGCGCCGGGTAGAGGTCCTTTGCCCGGTCGCGGCCTTCGCGCGCCAGCCGCTGCACCGCTGCCGGTACTTCCGCGTCGAGGCGGCGGCGCAACGCCCGCTCCGAGGGGATCGGCGACCAGCCGTGGCGCTTGGCCGCTTGCGTCATCCGCCGGTAGCAGGCGGAAAATCCTGGCTTTTCCGGCCGCAGATAATCGCTTTTGAGCACTTCCCACGCGCGCGTGTCGCAGGGCGCATGCTCGCGCTTTCCCTTGTAGCCGGGCGCCAGCCCGGCCAGCCAGTCGGCCCTGTCGAGATCGCGAAGCCGCGCGCGCCAGCTATGCAGGGTCGAGGCGGAAACGCCGGCTTCGCTTGCCGCCGCCGCTGTCGCGGCCGTCTCGCCAAGCCCGGCCGAGCACAGTTCCTCGAACCGGAACACCGCCTTCAAGCGCGCTTCGCATGCCGCTTTCTGGGGCTTTGAAAGCCCCTCGAAACGCGTCCACAGCGCCTCGCGTTCGCCCTTGGCTTCGCGCTCGTCGCACGCGCGGCCCGGCTCCGGCTTGTCGTGGATCAGCGTCAGGCGAGCCTGCGTGTCGCCCGGCAGCAGCGAGAGATGATACTCCCAGCCGCCGCCCTTGCCCGCATGCTTGCGCGCCTTGTCCGAATGCCGCCAGCCCTGGCGTTCCGCCAGCCGGTTGAGAGCGCGCGCCGAGCCGGGCAGGGCGGGCGAGCCGGCCGCGGCGATCTCTTCAACGGTGAACCAGAGCTTGGACATGGGGTTTCCTAGCGTCCCCGTTTGATGTCGACGGGGGCCGAGCGCAGCGCCTTCAGCTGGGCGGCGATGGCCTTCTGCTCCTGTTGCAGGCGGGCGATTTCCGCGAGGCGCGGCTCGTCACCGCGCAGGATCACCAGCCCTTCCTCGCTCACCGCCACGTCCCACAGCCAGGGCGCATGCACGGCGCGGACAAAGGCCTTGAAGCGCACCAGCGAGATGTCATGCGGCTTGGCTTCGGCGGTGTAGGCGTCGAGCATCCCCTTGGAGACCGCTTGCCCCAGCTGCCGGCTCATTTCGGCGCAGACCGTCTCGCGGTTGGTCTCGTGATCGCGCAGCGCCGCCGACATCGCCCGCTTGAGGCGCGAGCGGAACCGCCCGGCGTCGAGCACGGGCGTCGGCGTCAGGCTTTCGAAGATCGGCTTTCGGAAGAAATCACCCTGAAAGGGGGAGGGGAGACGACTGGACACTAAACAATCTCCTTGGGTTCGGCCGGGCAATTCGCCGCCATTGGCCGGTTGGACTTGAGGGAGTAGGGCCCGCTGCGCGGCCCGCCATGGCCGGTGCGGGGGAGGCGGGCGGCGCTCATGCTGCCCTCGCCGTCTTTTGCTCAGAGAGCAGGGCGCGGTGTTCGGGGTAATAGACTTCGTTGTACCAGGTGCGCGCCGCCTCCAGTTCGCGCGCGCTCACGGCAAGGCCGGACTTGCGCTTGCGGTTGACCGCCACCCACGCCGCCCGCAGCGGGCATTCGGGTGAGGCGTCGTCGCAATCGGGAAGCGGGCAGCAAAGGCAAGGATCAGGCATTGCCGGCCCCCGCTTGGCTCTTGGCGGCTTCGCCCGCTTCCTTTGGATAGAGCCGCGCCAGCTCTCGCAGGACCGCGATCTTCTCCTTGCGGCCCAGCGCCGAGAAATTGCCGATCACCGCATTGATCCGCTTTTGCGCCGGGCTCAGCTTGGGTTTCGGTTTGCCGGCCAGCAGGTCGATGGCCGCCGCCACATCGCCCTTGGCGATGTCGATCGCGCGCGGCAGGTCGTTGCGTTGCTTGGGCGGCAGCTTCGCCAGTTTCAGCAACAGGGATTGATTGTCGGCGGCCGGCGTGCCGCGCAGCTTTTCGCGCAGCGGTTTCGGCAGGTTCTTGGCGATGCGGTCCGATCTTTCGACAGACGCCTTTGAAAGCCCAAGTCGCGCTGCCACATGAGCGGAAAACCCCCGCGCCGCCTCATCCGAGAGCAATTCCGTCAAGTTGACGGAATTGGAGAATTGCGGGTTGCCGCGCTGAATTTTCCCGTATTTTTTCTCCCACACATCGCGATAGGTCTGGATGAACACCGCCCGGTCGAGTGAAGACAGGTCGTTGCGGAAGACATTCTCCTCGATCTCGATCAGCTGCGCTTCCGCGCCATCCGCCTCGACCACCATCGCCTCGATCGTGTCGTTCGCGTCATTGAGTTCGATCGCCCGCAGCCGGTGCGCGCCCGCCACCAGCGTATAGGGCTTGGCGCCCTTGTCCTGGTTGGGCGTCGAGCGCACGGTGATCGGGTTGAGCAAGCCATGTTCCAGGATCGACGCCTGGATGGCGAGGGCGTGGTCGTCCTCCACCGCCCGCAGCCGCTCCGGCACGAAGATCTTCGAGATCGCAATGATTTTCAGCTCGGTCATTCTTCCGCTTCTCCGCCAAGCGCCTTGAAGGCGAACTCCGCCTGGCCGGCCATCGCCTCATAGGTCTCGGCGAATTCCGGCCGCGCCAGCCTGTCGTCGACTGTGCGGATGGCGCGCGCGATCGACTCGCGCGAGCGTTCCAGCTCGGCCGCGATCCGCCGCTTGGGCACCGCGAAGCGCGAGTTCATCAGGTGAATGGCGATCTGCCGGGCGAGGGCCGCGTCGAACCATTCATGTGGCGGGAACAGGATGTCTTCCTGAGAGAGATGCGACATGCGGCTCTGCACGCCCGCGACGGCCGCCTCGAACAGCGGCGGAACATGACCGTATTCGCGAGGAGCAGACTCCTCCTGCGCTACGCCCTCGTGGCGTTCCAGCGCCCTTGCCAGCCGCAGGAACGGGGTCTCCAGGCCTTCCTCGCTCATGCGCCCGCTCCCTTTAGGGCGGCCGCCAGCAGCCCGGCGACAATCGCCAGCGCGATGGTGAGCGCGATCAGGAAGCGCTCCTGCTCGCGGCGCACGCGCCGCAATGCGAAGGGATTTTCGTCTCTGCTCATGTCAGGCGGCCTCGTTCGAATTGGCTGCCGTCAAATTGGCCACTGTCGAATTGGCGGGCTGGTTTCGCCGTTGCCGGATGTTCGGCGGTCGGTCATAGTTCGACCGCGGTTGAGGCGAGAGCCGATGACCGGAAAGACTGTCATACCGCTCCGGCCACAGCGCCGAGGGCTCCTTTCCGAGAGCATTGGCAATCGCCCGCTCCGCCGGTTCGTTCGGTTCGCTCAGGGCCCGCCCTGCTGCGCAACGGTTCAGGCCGTAAAGCCGGTCGATGTCGCGAAGGCGGTATCCGGCGAGCGCCAGCTCGGACTTGATCCGCTGCGCCTGCCGGATGCGTCTGTGAAAGAGAGCTTTGCTCATCACTGGTCCGTTCTCGGAGAGGGAGGCCCTGCCAGGTCTCCCTTCTTTCGGGGGGTAGAGTCGGTATTTATCGGGAGTAAACACACAAAACCGGATTTTGTAAACACACAAATACGGATTTGTGACTTTTCATAATGGCCAGACCACTGAAAACAGCGCCTGGACTTGGCGAACGTCTCGCTTCAGCGCGTGGAGATTCGACGCGTGCGGAGTTCGCCGCCCGGTTGGGCGTGCACGAGAACACCATCGCCAACTATGAGAGAGGCGACCGAAAGGCTGATCCGGAGTTTTTGGAACTGCTGCGTACCCACGCTCGCGTCGACCTAAACTGGCTGCTTACTGGAGAGAAAAGCCCTCCGGTTTCAGCGGCGCTGCCGGCAGAAGTGTTGGAAAGCCTCTGGAGGATTCCGCGCTTCGACATTCAGGCGTCGGCCGGGGCAGGGGCCTTGGTCGCGAGCGAAAGCCCGAATGGCTGGATGGCAGTCGATCGCGACTGGCTGTCGCGCTACGTCTCGCGCTCGGCCAATGTCGGCGTCATCGAGGCGGCCGGCGATTCCATGGCGCCGACCATCCGCAACCGCGACCTGCTATTGGTCGAGGTGCGCGACGGCTTCACCGTGCATGACTTGCTGAGGGGAGGGATCTACGTCCTGACGCTTGATGGCGGCCTGGTGGTCAAGCGCCTCGGCATCGACAAGGACGTCCTCGTCGTAACTTCCGACAACCCGGCCCATGCCGAGGTCCGCGTCAGCTTCGCCGAGCTCGAGGACCGCGTGAAGATCCACGGCATCGTCTTCTGGTCCGGCGGCGCGCTGGAGACGCATAGGTAATTTAGGTTTAGACGTCAAGCTGCAGTAAGCTGTATTCCCGACTGCAAGTTTTGAGTTCCTACACTCTGAGCCGCCCTGTATACAATACGTTCATTGTATTATGTTTCGTGCACCCAGGTGAGTAGGTATTATGTTGAGCACTAGAGCTTTTTGCGATCATTCTGGGTCTAATCCACCTGATCTGGAGTAGTTGGGGCATTCGCTGGTGCCGATGCTCCCGAGGCCGAATACGATTCGCTCGCCCGTATTTCGGAGCATAGCCTTGTGGCGCGAGAACGCTTTCTCGATAAGGTTGAATTCATGTTGTAAGGCGGAAGGTACCGAAATCTCTCGCCCTTCGCCTCGATGTTCTCGCGGATCGCCGCCCGCTTGTGGCTCGACAGATTGTCCATTACGACAATGTCGCCAAGCTTTTGTTTTGTTGCGAGTACCGAGGTCGCGCAGGCCTCGAACCAGCCGCCATCGATCGGCCCGTCGAGCAGCATTGGCACCATCATGCCCGACAGGCGCAATCCGGCGACGAGTGTTGTGGTCTTGCGGTGTCCATGTAGGAACCCCTATCGATTAAGGACGCTGGAAAACGTCTAGTTGGAATTGCGGCCCCCTAGTTTTTCTTCAAGCAATAAGCGTGGATTCTAAATGTGCGGGTTGCGTCATCAGATATTACCCCGCATTGCCAGCCCGAGTTACCAGATTTGTCCTCGTATCTTTCTGAAATGAGATGTTTAAATGTTGAATTGTTTGCATTTTTTGCTGGGTCATTTGAATCATAATAACACGTCATCTCGCAGCCGCCGCTGATAGCAATTGAATTTATTGGACAAAGTACGGTCTGAACGGTCTTTTCCCAATCACTCTTTTCCAAGTAATATTTGTTGCACGGGACTGGCTCCGAACTTTCTGTGGTTATCCCAATTTTCGACAACGCAAAATCGGCTATTTGGTCGCGTTTCTCTTCAAAGAGTTTTTCTAATCTATTTTCGAATTCCTTTTTCACATTACGACTCTGAAATGAAAGTCCTAAGGTGTTAGTGGCTTGTGTGCGCTGATTAACAAACTCGATTGAACCCTCGACACTCTCACCCGCTGGTTTTGAGCATCTCAACGCAAAATCCCCAAACACAGATTTGTTCTTGTCAGTCTCGCAGGTTACTTCTTTGGAGGCGTTTGTGACGATCTTCTTGATCTCGAATTTGTCACCATCGAGTGGTCTGG
>JAUIBM010000568.1 GCA_030428345.1 Alphaproteobacteria bacterium
CCGGATCAAACTTGGCATTCAATCCCCCGAGCTTCGCGGCATCCCACCAATGCCCCTATTGAGAGCCCCTGTCCCTTTATGGGAAAATAGACCGCGATTGGCAAGGCGAAGCCGCCATCGCGCGCCCTTGACGAAACGGGCGCGATGGTATGCAACGCAGCGAAAGCCGGCTGCCGCCGGGAAAGTCGCGGGAAGGCTCAATGAGGAATTCGGCGCGCGCCGACGCCATCAGGAAAATGCTCGGACAGCGCTCCATCGTCTTTGTCGGCATGATGGGAAGCGGCAAGACGGCCATCGGCCGGGTCGTATCAAACGATCTGGGGCTGCCCTTCTTCGATTCCGACGCGGAGATCGTTGCTGCCGCGGGAATGTCGATACCTGATATCTTCGCCCAGTTCGGCGAGGAGTATTTCCGCAATGGCGAGCGACGGGTGATCAGCCGCCTGCTGGCGGAGGGTCCCTGTGTGCTCTCGCTTGGCGGCGGCGCCTTCATAAACACCGAAACGCGGGCCGAAATCTCGCGCGCCGGCGTTACGGTCTGGCTGCGCGCCGATGTCGAGCTTTTGCTGTCGCGGGTGCTTGCCAGGCCGCATACGCGCCCCTTGCTGCAGACCGCCGATCCGCGCGCGACGCTGATCGACCTGCTTGAGAAGCGCTCGCCGATCTACGCCCTGGCCGATATTGCGGTTGAATCCTCGCGCATGTCCAAGCGCCAGACCGGCGACGATGTACTGAACGCAGTGGAAAGCTGGCTGACCCGGCAAGCGCCCGCCCTGGAGGAATGACCCATGCAGACCGTTAAGGTGGATCTGGGACGCAGAAGCTATGACATCGCCATTGGCGGCGGGCTGCTGGCCGAGGCGGGCGAACGGATCGCCGCCTTGCGACCCGGCGCGCGGGTCGTGATCGTTACCGACGACAATCTTGCGCGCGTGCATCTGTCCGCGCTGCAGGCAAGCCTCGACAAGTCGGGCGTGGCCCACTCGACCGTCACGGTGGCTCCGGGCGAAGCCTCCAAATCCATGACGGTGCTGTCGCAGGTGATCAGCGGCCTGTTGCAGGCAAGGCTGGAACGCAACGATCTGGTCGTGGCGCTCGGCGGCGGCGTCATTGGCGACCTCGCCGGTTTTGCCGCCGCGGTGACAAGGCGCGGCGTCGACTTCGTGCAGATCCCGACCTCGCTGCTGGCGCAGGTCGATTCCTCCGTCGGCGGCAAGACCGGCGTCAATGCCGCCGAGGGCAAGAATCTCATCGGCGCCTTCCACCAGCCCGTCCTGGTGATCGCCGACACCGATCTGCTGCGAACCCTGCCGCCGCGCGAATTTCGGGCCGGCTATGCCGAGGTCGTCAAATACGGGCTGATCGATCGGCCCGAATTCTTCGAATGGCTGGAGGAAAACCGCGAGGAGATATTCGCCTTCGGCCCGGCGCTGGAACAGGCCATCGCCACGAGCTGCACCGCCAAGGCGCAGGTCGTCTCGGCCGACGAGACGGAAAGCGGCGCTCGCGCCTTGCTCAATCTCGGTCACACCTTCGGCCACGCGCTGGAAGCTGCGACCGGATATGACGGAACGCGCCTGGTCCATGGCGAGGCTGTCGCCATCGGGACGACACTTGCACATGAATTCTCGAACCGCATGAACCTTTGTGACGCCGACACCGTTTCGCGGGTGCGCCGGCACTTGGTTGCCGCGGGCCTGCCGGTCGACACGGGCGAGGTTCCGGGCGGATTGCCGCCGGCCGATCGATTGCTCGACTATATCGGCCAGGACAAGAAGGTGAAGCGCGGCAGACTGACTTTCATCCTTACGAAAGGTCTTGGGCGTTCCTATATCGCAGACGATGTCCCGCCGGCGGAAGTGCTGGCGTTCCTCTCTGGGAAACTGCAAAAACGATGACCGAATACTGGATCTATGCGGCAATCCTGGTTGGCCTTGTCGCGCTTTCCGCTTTCTTTTCAGGCTCCGAGACGGCCCTGACCGCGGCTTCGCGCGCCCGCATGCATCTGTTCGAGAAGAATGGCGACCCGCGCGCCGCGATTGTCACCGCGCTGATTTCCAGGCGCGACCGCCTGATCGGCGGCCTGCTGATCGGCAACAATCTGGTCAACATCCTCGCCTCCTCGCTCGCCACCTGGCTGTTTCTCGAAGCGTTCGGCGAATCGGGCATCGTCTGGGCGACGATGGTCATGACCGTCACCGTCGTCATCTTCGGCGAGATCATGCCGAAGTCCTGGGCGATCTCCAGTTCCGACCGGTTTTCCCTTGTCGTCGCGCCCTTCGTGCAGGTGATCGTAACGCTGCTTTCGCCGTTTGCCGCCGTCGCCACCGTGATCGTGCGCTCGATCCTGCGCGTCTTCGGCGTCCATCTCGACGCCAGCCACTCCATGCTGTCCGCGCATGACGAATTGCGCGGCGCGGTGGAGATCTTGGCCCGCGACGGATCGGTGATCAAGGACGACCGCTACCGCCTTGGCGGCATCCTCGACCTGCATGAGCTCGAGGTTTCCGATGTCATGGTCCACCGGACAAAGATGGTGACGATCAATTGCGAGCAGGAGCCGGACGCGATCGTGCGCCAGATCGTGGAAAGTCCCTACACCCGCATTCCCATCTGGCGCGACGATCCGGACAATATCGTCGGGATCGTCCACGC
>JAUIBM010000569.1 GCA_030428345.1 Alphaproteobacteria bacterium
GCAATCTCTGCCGGTGTCGGACGCTTTGACGGCCACGCGACAACACCCGTGAGCCTGCTGGAGCTGGACGGCGCGCCGGGCGTCGAGGATTCGCCCAATGACGAGCCGGGCGAGGACTGACGGCTACCGCTCAGAACCGAGGCGACACGCAGAAGGTCTTTCCGCTCGCGGTATTGCGAAGACAATCGGCCGGAAATGCGAACGGTGTTTCCGCCGCCTCGGCTGTCGCACCATTGATGCTCGGCTGACCGTTGTCGACAACGACCACCGTGCGATTTCCCGACGGCCAAACAAAATCGACGGTCTCTCTCGCCAGGCTGACGGATGACTCGCGAACCTCCTTGCGGCACGCTTCGCGATCGCTCACCTTCCGCCCGTCCACGACGAAGCACGTCATCGCCCGGGGCGCGGCTTCCGCGATGAAGCCTCCGAAGGCGTCGAGCCGGGTCGCGGGATTCAGGCTGTGCAGCATCCTCGCATTGATATAGCCCTGTTCGGCGACATCGTCGTAGGGCTGAACCAATACAACGTCGCTGCGCCTGTTGATGTTGCAGCCTGAGATTGTCATCTCGTCATTTTCGACTTTGAACCATTTCTCGTCCCCTCTTTTTTCCGGTGTAACGCGGGGAAGCGAATACCCCAAGGCGTCCTCCCGGACGGCCGACTCGTCGTTCAGCCAGGCCGTGGCGCTCTCGCAGAGCTGGATTGCCGCGCCGTCCGTCAGGTCCGGCATTTGCGGCTGGGGCATCAAGAAAATGTCCCAGCGGCCGATCTCGTCCACCGTGTCGACATACGCCATGGCGTCGGGCGGCGTATCCAGCATGGTCGCCAGCAGCGAAGGGCGGAAGAACGGCTTGCCGTCGCGCGCCACATGCATCACCAGCGACCGGATGACGCCGGAGATCGACTGAAGCGCAAGGCGGTAGGAATTCGACACGGCGACATCGGAATATTCGCCGCCATCGACCACAAGGTCCGGGCTGTGGAACCCGAGCTTGCCGCCCTGCTTGAGCACGCGAAACGGATAGATCCCGTCCTCGTAGACGAAAAACAGGCCGCCCATGAAGATCAGCGCGCATGCCGATTCGCAGGCAGCGCCGGGTTCGATCATGGTCCCATGCTGGGCGGTGCGGAAATATTCGATGAACCGGACCGCCTCGGCGAAGGAGCCGCCGGGACTGTCCAGGCACAGAATCTTCCCCGCCGGCTCCTGTCTTGCCGCAATCAGAGCCTCGTCATGGCGCTGATTAATGGCCTTCAGCTTTTCCAGATCGCCCTTTTCGATGACGCCGGTGAGCCTGTAATGGCACCTGAATTTCGGATCGTCCGCACCCGCCCAGTCCGGCAGGCCGGTCAGGGGGGCCTTGAGATCGAGTAGCTCGATTTCGGCCGAGCGGGCCGCGCCCGCCCACCCGGCGAACAGGGCAATCAGAAGCAGGCAGCAATTGCGAAAACGTGTGGACATGGCTCACCTTCAACTCTTTGGCGCAGGTTCCCAAAACGCGCCCGCACTTGCAACCGCAGGCCGCCGGCCGCCCCGCGGACGAACCGCATCATCGCCCCCACATTTCCCGCGCATGCGGGGTTCCCCCTCCCCGCGCCTTACCCTATAAGGCCGCTTCAGCCACCATCTGAACGAACAGCGCCGGGCGGGGAGTTCAATCCGCCCGTTTTTCACGCGTGCAACAGAAATGAACAGATATGCCCAAACGCCAGGACATTGACGCCATTCTCATCATCGGCGCAGGGCCGATCATCATCGGCCAGGCCTGCGAATTCGACTATTCGGGCACGCAGGCCTGCAAGGCGCTGAAGGCCGAAGGCTATCGCATCGTCCTGGTCAATTCCAACCCGGCGACGATCATGACCGATCCCGATCTCGCCCACGCCACCTATGTCGAGCCGATCACGCCGGACATCGTGGCGCGGATCATCGAGAAGGAACGCACCGAGCGCCCGCACGAGAAGCTGGTCCTGCTGCCGACCATGGGCGGCCAGACCGCGCTCAACACCGCCCTCTCGCTCAAGCAGATGGGCGTTCTCGACAAATGGGATGTCGAGATGATCGGCGCGGACGCCGCCGCGATCGACAAGGCGGAAGACCGCATGCTGTTCCGCGAGGCGATGCACGCGATCGGCCTGGAGACCCCGCGCTCGCATCTGGCCAACGCCACGGAAATCAAGCGCCAGGACAAGGCGCGCCACCGCGAGGCGCTGGAGGCGCTGCGCGCCGAGCATGCCGATGACGCCGGCTATCGCGCGGCGGTGGAAGCCTTCGAGCGCGAATGGGCGGCGGGCGAATCCGACCGCAAGGAACGGGCCAAGGCGCATGCGCTGGCCATCGCCTCCGACGCGCTGACGCAGATCGGCCTGCCAGTGATCATCCGCCCGTCCTTCACCCTGGGCGGCACAGGCGGCGGCATCGCCTACAACAAGAGCGAGTTCTTCGAGATCGTCGAGAGCGGCCTCGACGCCTCCCCCACCACCGAGGTCCTGATCGAGGAATCGGTGCTGGGCTGGAAGGAATACGAGATGGAGGTGGTCCGCGACCGCGCGGACAATTGCATCATCGTGTGCTCGATCGAGAACATCGACCCCATGGGCGTGCATACCGGCGATTCCATCACCGTCGCCCCGGCGCTGACGCTTACCG
>JAUIBM010000570.1 GCA_030428345.1 Alphaproteobacteria bacterium
CCGTGGACGCGGTGCTGGGTTGGAGTTCGATGACAGGCGATCCCTCGCAGGGCTATTCCCGCGGGACGCTGCGACGCATCGCGGAGCGCGAGGGCTCGGCGCTCGATTACCGCATCATCTGGCAGTCTTCCGAAATCCCGCACCGGGTGCACGCGGTGCGCAGCAATCTCGACGGCGAAGCCAAGACCATCCTGCGCAGCGTGCTCACCGCAATGTTCAATTCCGATCCGCTTGCCTATGATTCGATCGAGCCCCTGTTCGGCGGGGGCTTCGTGGCGGCAAGGCAAAGCCAGTTCGACGCGCTGGTGAAGGTCATGCGCGCCGCCGGCCTGAGCGCCGGCGAGGAAGCCAAATAGCGCCGGACCGGCCTATTGGAGTTTCACATCCGACCCCACCCGCGGCCGCAGGAAGATTTCCTCGTTCATCTCGATCGGAGTGGTGGTGAAGGAGATGCCCGTCGGCGGCTCGTAGTGAATCCAGCCGACAGTGGGCTTGTAGCTCGTGGAAACCTTGGCCGCCACCAGGAAGGTATTGTTGGTCTTGATCTTGCTCGGCACTTCGTAGTTCTGCCCGGCCGAATAGGGGCTGGCGTTTCTGGCGCGGCTCCACACCACGGTCGCCTTGTTGTTGCTGATCTGTATCCCGGTGATCACCATCTTCACCTGGTCCTCATAGGGGTACATGATCTTCGACGATACATCCATGATGGCGTCGACGTCGCTCGTCGTCAGCCGCTGTCCCTGCGTGATCAGATCCGCCAGGGTGCTCGACAGCCGCGACAGCTTTCGACTTGTCGAGATGGAGTTCGACAATTCCAGCGTTCCGATGAAAAGGACGATCATGATCGGGGCGACGAACGCAAATTCCACCGCCGCAACGCCCCGTCTTTCCCGAGCGAAGGCGCCGACCGCCTGGCGCAGGCGTGCTCCCAGCCGCATCAGCATGCCTTACCTCCGGTGCTCTTGGGATAGGGCTCGGTGCGAAACACGGCGATGGCGTTCAGCAACACCTTCTTGAACGCGGAATTCTTGCTGCCCGCCGACACCGGATAGATGTGATCCGAGACGAAGAAGGTGAAGATGGGCCACTCATAGCTGGCGGTCACCATTGCGATCTGCTCTGGGCACGGAGCGGTGAATGTGTAGTTCGAGAAGTCCGTGGTGTTCGTGTCGGGATCGGGCAGGGGCGGATCCTTCAGATCCTTGAACGTCGCCGCGACCTGCAGATCGACATTGATCTTGTTGCAGTCGAACAGCATCGCCGCCGAGGCGCACATCTCGCTCTTGAAGTCGCTGGCGGTCAGGGAGTTGTCGAGTTGCCCGGTCCGGATCCGGCGAGCGACGTCGTCCACCGAGGATTCCAGCATCTGGCCGGCGAAGAAGATGATCGAGCATTCGATGATGCCGAAAAGCAACACGAAGAACGGCAGCGCGAGGATGGCAAATTCGACCGCCGTAACCCCGCTTTCCTCGTCGCGAAAGCGCCGGATCGTTCGCGGGGCTTGCAGCAGCGTGCGCAATCGCGAGGGGGCGCGCTCAGAAAGACAGGCCATGACGTATTTCCTGGGAGATGACATCGGTGTCATCCGCCCATTGCTATCACGGCCGGGTGCAGGTTTCGTTTCGAAGGCGATGCAAGTTTTCGCAGCGCCATCAAGCATTCGTTAACCCGGGACTTGTCGCTACCGATGCTGAAGCTCGGCGGGAAAAGCCGGGAGGGCGGCGGCGCTCCGAGCGCCGGCGTTGGGCAGGGCTCTGGCGCCCGGCGCGAAGGCTTGGTGTCCCTATTGCTTGTTGCCGTCCGAGAGCGCGTTGCGCTGCTGGATCTGCTGCGAGGCGAACTGGAACTTCTCGTCATTGTCGCCAATGGTCAGCGTCGGCTCGCATACCGGCGCGCAGGCCAGCGTCTCGCGGTCTGAGCGGCGGTAGATTCGCACCGTATTGGTTTCATGCCCGCGCACGACCAGGGTCTGGTCGACGATCGGATCGCCCTTGACGTCGAGCACGATCAGATTGGTGACGCCGAACGACCTGCCGGTCAGCACCAGGGTGCGGTCATCCTCGATCGTCGCATCCGCGATCGACGGGTTGCCGACGATTATCGTCGCCGCGGGCCGCGAGATGCGGAAGACGCGGGCCCTGTCGACGGTAACGATCACCGCGTCGGCGGTTTCCGCTCCCGCGTCCGCCGCCTCGGCATGCGCCGCCAGCGGTGTGAGGAGTACTGCAAGGGCAGCAAGTGCGCCGTAAACCGTCTTCATCTCAGGACTCCGCCAATCTGGTAAGGCACTGGTATCGCTGATTTTGGTTGACGATTGGTAAATGTCTGGGGAGAGGGGTCCGGCCGCACCGATCGCCGCCCGCCGAAACATCGAACCAGGCACTCATGGCGAAGCAGACAGCGCGTCCTGAAGGAAGCAGGCTGCGCGACCGGCGCCAAAATGGCTCTGCTCAGACTTGCTTAACCATGATGCCCGCAAGCCACTGATATTTGTCGATAAAACGAAAGGCCACAGGTTTTCTTTACTGGACGGAAAGGGGTTTGGGACAATTGTTGCTGGGTGAGGAGCGGGATCAACCCGCCTCAGCCGGCACAGACCGGACCAAGTGGATCATCAAGGAGCACCCCCATGAAACTCGTAGCACGTT
>JAUIBM010000571.1 GCA_030428345.1 Alphaproteobacteria bacterium
GCTCCTGAAAGGCGTTTTCGCTATCGGCGACCGCCGCCGAGCGCTCGGCGACGCGCTCCTTCAATTGCGTCTCGCGCCCCGCCGCCTCGGCGCGCTGGCCGCGCAATTCCCCGTCCTCGGCGGCCAGCCGCTCCAGCGTGCCGGCATGGTCGGAGATCATCCGTTCCTCGCGGGCGATGTCGGCATCGAGCTGCGTTATGCGCTGTTCCAGTTCGCTGCGCCGCGCGGCAAGCCTAGCGACTTCCTCGTCGATCTGGTTGCGGGCGATGGAAAGCCGCTGCAGGGCGGCGGCAGCCTTCGCCTCGGCATCGCGCCGCGCCGGCAGACAGGAAGCGGCGACTGCCTGGTCCTTGGCGGCGGTCGCCTGTTTCTCGGCCATCGCGCCGGCGTTCAAGGATGCGGCGGAGAGCGCGCTCTGCGCCTCGCTCTCGCTCGACTTGGCGGCGGCCCAGCGCAGATGCAGCAGCAAGGCCTCAGTTCGCCTGATCTCGGCGGAAAGCGAGCGGTAGCGATTGGCCTGGCGCGCCTGGCGCTTCAGGCTCTCGACCTGGCTGTCCATCTGCGCCACGACATCGTCCAGGCGCTCCAGGTTCTGCTCCGCCGCGCGCAGGCGCAGTTCCGCCTCGTGACGGCGCGAATGCAGGCCGGAAATACCCGCCGCTTCCTCAAGCAATGCGCGACGCGCCTGCGGCTTGGCGGAAATCAATTCGCCGACGCGGCCCTGCCCCACCATGGAGGGCGAACGCGCGCCGGTGGACGCATCGGCAAACAGCAATTGCACGTCCTTGGCGCGGACCTCGCGGCTGTTGATGCGATAGATCGAGCCGGCCTCGCGCTCGATGCGGCGCGTCACCTGCAATTCGTCGGAATCGTTGAATGCGGCTGGCGCCGTGCGGTCGGAATTGTCGAGGAACAGGCCGACCTCGGCCGTGTTGCGCGAGGGCCGGTTGCCGGAACCGGAGAAGATCACGTCATCCATGCCGGATGCGCGCATGTTCTTGTAGGAGTTCTCGCCCATCACCCAGCGAAGCGCCTCGACAAGGTTGGACTTGCCGCAGCCATTGGGGCCGACCACGCCGGTCAGCCCGTTGTCGATGATGAACTCGGTCGGCTCCACAAAGGACTTGAAGCCGAGAAGGCGCAGCTTGAGAAACTTCACCGGCCGCTCCCGATCACGGCCGCCCGCGACAGCCGGGCGCAGCCGAGCCCGACCCGCGGGCTCGGCGAAGGCGCGGCACGCAGACTAGAGGTACTTGTCGATAATCTTGGAGATCTCGTCGATCGACAGCGCACCGGCGGCCTTCTCCCCATTGATGAAGAAGGTCGGCGTGGAGTCGACCCCATAATCCTTTGTCGCCTTTTCATAGACGCCAATGACCTTGTCGAGCAGTTCCTGGTTTTTCAAGCAGGCCTCGAACGACTCCTGTGTAAAACCGGCCAGCTTGGCGATCTGCAGCAGCGGCGGGCGCGGATCGGGCGCGGTCGCCCAGTTGCGCTGCTGCTTGAACAGCACGTCGATCAGCGGGAAATACTTGTCCTGCGGCGCGCAGCGCGCCAGCATGAAACCGGCGGCGGCGCGGTTCTCATAGGGGAATTCGCGGAATATCAGCCGCACCTTGCCGGTATCGATGTATTTTTCCTTCAGCGCGGGCAGCGTGGTCTCGTGGAAATGCGCGCAATGCGGGCAGATCACGGAGGCGTATTCGACGATCGTCACCGGCGCATCCTCCTTGCCCATCGACATGTCGGGCAGGGTCTGGGGAACCAGCAGATCGGCATTGGTCAGCGCGTATGCAGGCGCTACGCCGCCGACGCCGAGCGCCAGTCCCGCCGCGGCGGAGACTGCCAGAAAATTTCGTCTGTCCATTGTCATTGTCGGTTACTCCTTCCGATCACGGCGGGTCGCGCGATGCACGCGGGGGCATACAAGATCACCTGCCGCGTTTGCCACAGAAAATGCGGCAGCGCCATGCATCGCGATAATTTGATCGATAGCGCCAGGCTGCTGAACGGGCGCTGAACCGCGCGAACAGTTCCCGCGCGTCGGCCTATTTGCCGCCCTTGCCGCCGCCCTCGCGGCTGTTCCTGAGCATCTGGCGCGCGATCACCCCCTTGCCGAGCTTTTCCAGCCGGGCGCGCAGCCCTTCATCCTCGATCGATGAGAGCAACACGTCCAGGCGGCTGCGCGACGCCGTATCGAGTTCGGGTAGCGGCGCGGGCTTGGCCGCGCCGATGCGCACCAGCGGCTTCTGCACGATGCGCATTCGCGCGATCGCGGGAAAGCCGAAGAACACGTTGACGCGCTCGATCAACTCGCCGGACTCGTGTTGCAGCCAGATGGCGCGTCCGCCCTCGCACGCCACGATCAGCGTTCCCGGCTGGAAGGGATCGTCCTCGCTGGCGCGGCGCGGCCAGGATATCTTTTCCGGCCGGCTGTAGCTCGCGTGGCGGGGCCCGGCGATTTCCTCCCAGGCATTGATGAGGTCGAGGGTCATGCCGGCGCGACGCGCAATGACCGGCGCAAGCACGCGCGAAGCAAGATCGGCGGGCGGTCTGGCGACCGCTCGGCGAGCGCCGGGCGGTCCTGACTTTTTTTCGCTCATCCTCGCAAACCGCCTCTCCCCCCGCTTGATTTCGACGCCGCT
>JAUIBM010000572.1 GCA_030428345.1 Alphaproteobacteria bacterium
GAACATCACCACCGCCCCGGGGGCGTCCATCACCGACGAGAGCACCAGCGCGAGCGCGCTCGTGATCAGCACCGAGACGGTGATGCGTCGCCACTGCCGCGGCATGACCCAGACGCCGAAGGCGATCGACGGGATCGCCGAGAGCCCGATCGCCGCCGACGTGCGCGGGATTCTCGGGCCTGCAACCCGGATCACCTATGCCGCGGATTGGACCGAGTATTTTGGCCACCACCCGCAGGATGGATCGGGCGATCTCCTCTACCACCTCGATCCGCTGTGGGCGCACCCCGCGGTCGATGTCGTTGGAATAGACAATTACATGCCGCTGGCCGATTGGCGGATCGGCGGCGATCCGGGCGCCCCCGAAGCCGCCAGCCAGTTCGACCCGGAGTATCTGGCCACCAACATCGCCGGCGGCGAGGGGTTCGACTGGTATTACGCCTCGCTCGCCGACCGGCTTGCCGGAACACGCACGCCCATTACTGACGGCGATGGCGAACCCTGGGTCTGGCGCTACAAGGACATCGTCTCATGGTGGTCGAACGACCACCACGAGCGGCGCGGCGGGGTCCGCAGCGCGGAAGCAACGGCATGGGTCCCGCGCTCGAAGCCGATCTGGTTTACCGAACTGGGCTGCGGCGCCGTCGCCATGGGGGCGAACCAGCCCAATGTGTTTCCCGACCCCAAATCCGGGCAGTCCGGTCTGCCGTATTTTTCCACCGGCGCGCGTTGCGACACGGCGCAGAACCGGTTCCTGCTGGCGCATTACGACCACTGGTCGAGGTCCGAGGTCAATCCGGTCTCGCCCGTCTATGGCGGTCCGATGGTCGATGTAGGCAATATCTATCTGTGGGCCTGGGATGCCCGGCCATTCCCGCAATTTCCCGCCAATGACGAACGCTGGTCCGACGGGGCGAACTGGCGCACCGGGCACTGGCTGAACGGGCGCATCGGCGGTTGCCCGCTCGATGACCTGGTTGTCGCCCTCGCCGCCGATTTCGGCTTCGCGATCGACGCGCGCTGCGACGGCTTCATCGACGGTTATGTGGTTTCAGGCCCGATGCCGACGCGCCAGGCGCTCGAGCCGCTTTGCACCCTGTTCGGGCTGTCGGGCGTCGCCGCGACAGGGGAATTGACGCTGCAGGGCAGGGCGCAGGCGTCGATCGTCACCATCGACCCGGCCGACATCTGCGAGCCGGAGGATCAATCGCGCCTGACGTTTCATCGTGACGAGGAAAGCGATATGCCGCACGAGGCCGAGCTTACCCATGCCGAAATCTTCGCCGATTACGAGAGCCAGCACAGCTATTCGCGGCGGCTGGAGTCGGCGACGCAGCGCAAGATCGACATGCAGCTGCCGGCGATCATGCCGCGCGCCACCGCCATCGGAGCGTTGGAGGCGCGTCTGCGCGAGGCGTGGATCGGGCGCGAGGTGCTGCGCTTCGCCTTGCCCTGGCGCCATGCCGGGCTTTGCGTCGGGGATCTGGTGCAGTTCGCGTCGGAGATCCAGGGCGTCTGGCGGATCGAGAAGATCGAGGATGGAGAGGTGCGCCGGGTGAGCGCGCGGGCATGCTCCCGTTTCGACGAACTGCCGGCCGCGCAGGGCGCGGATCTTGCTCGCGCGCCGGCTGCAGCAACCTTCGGACAGCCAGAATTCGTGCTGCTTAACCTGCCGATGTCCGGGGCATCGCCCGGCCGCAGCGTCTATTCCGCGATCACCGCCGATCCATGGGCGGGGCGCTATTCGATCTGGTCTTCGCCCAGCGATTCCGGCTTTGTCCTGCGCAGCGTAAGCGGAAAGCGTGCCGTCACCGGCTCGCTCACGCGGGCCCTTTCGCCGGGACCGGAAGGACGATGGGATGGTGCGAACCGAATTCGCGCGCGGCTCCATTACGGCGAATTGGCGGGCGAGACGCCCGAGCAGGTGCTCAACGGCGCCAATGCGGTCGCAATCCGCTCGGCAATCGGCGAATGGGAGATCGTTCAATTCGCCAATGCAGAACTGCTTGGCTCCGGCGAGTGGGAATTGTCGAAATTGCTGCGGGGCCAGATCGGCACCGATCCGGCCATGCGCGCCGGCTGCCTGGCCGATGCCGATCTCGTGGTTCTCGACGCGGGCCTGGAGGAGATCGAACTCGGCGAACTCGACGCCGGACTGACGCTCAATTGGCGCGCGGGACCGGCCTCCGATCCGGTGTCCGATGAGAGCCATGCCGGGATCACGCACGAGCATCGCGCGCTCGATCTTCGTCCCTTCTCCCCGGTGCATTTGCGGGCCCGGCGTCACGACGGCGATGTCGCGCTGTCCTGGATCAGGCGAGCCCGCATCGCGGCGGATGACTGGGAGGCGGCCGAGATAGCGCTCGACGAGGTTTCGGAGCGCTATCTCGTGTCGATTCTCGATCCGCTTGGCGCGGTGATCCGCAGCTTCGAGGCAACCGCGCCCTCCGCCGTCTATTCCGCCGATGATGAGATCGCCGATTTCGGCGCGCCTGTCGGGCAGATCACCTTTTCCGTTGCCCAGATCGCTGGTTCCGGCCTTGCCGGCGCCGAGCGCCGGGCCACGCTCACCCTCCACTGACCTCAACCGAAGGAACATGAAATGGTCGAAGAAAAGCCCTGGTATCTTTCCAAGACGATCTG
>JAUIBM010000023.1 GCA_030428345.1 Alphaproteobacteria bacterium
AGATCGATCTGTCGCAGCCGGCCAAGTACACGCCCAAGGGCGAGATCGCCAATGCCGAAGCGAGCCGGATCGTCGATTTGATGTTCGACGGCAAGCCGATCGACCCGGCCGCGAAATTCGTGGTCGCGACCAATAATTACCGCGCGGGCGGCGGCGGCAATTTCCCCGGCATCAACAGCAAGGTCGTCATCCTGCGCGCGCCCGACACCAATCGCGACGTGATCGTGCGCTATATCGTCGACCGGGGAACGATCAACCCATCGGCGGACGCCAACTGGACATTCGCGCCGATGCCCGGCACGAGCGTCACCTTCGAGACCGGACCGAAGGCCAAGGAATTCATCGCCGACATCACGGCGGTGAAGATCGAGGCGGCCGGCGAGGGCGAAAACGGCTTCGCGAAATACCGCATCATGCTGTGACGATCCCTTTTCCGGCATGATCGCATAAATGACGACCGCCGCCTCCGGGCGGCGGTTCTGCGTTTGACCGGGACCTGATTGCTGCGCTGCAGCCGGCAGTTGACGGTAACGACGAATTGGAGGAAAATATTCTCCATTGGATCGGGGCGCCAATTCTTCAGCCAATGGAAATTAGCGGAAGGCGCGAGCAGCATCATGATCAACAGACGAAGATTTCTGGGCGAAGCCGCGGCAGCCGCGAGCATCGGCCTTGCCATGCCATTCATCTGGACCGGAAAGGCGGATGCGGCGAACAAGTATATTCGCGGCATGGCGAGCGACTATGGCAATCGCTATCTCGCCACCAATTTCGACGCGGTGGACCCGCGCTGGCGCCGGCAGATGGTCCAGTATTATTCCGACGAGCCTGAAGGCACGGTGGTCGTCGACACCCGCCACCACTATCTCTACTGGATCTGGGAAAACAACACCGCCATGCGCTACGGCGTCGGCGTCGGCAAGGAAGGCTTCCAGTGGTTCGGACGCGCGCGCGTGGCGCGCAAGACGCGCTGGCCGCGCTGGGTGCCGCCAGAGGAGATGAAGCAGCGCCACGCCGGCCTGCCGGACGCGGTGGAAGCGGGACCGGACAACCCGCTCGGGCCGAGGGCGCTCTATTTGTTCAACGAACAGGGCGACACCGGCTATCGCATGCACGGCACGGTGCAGCCCTGGTCGATCGGCACCGACGCCTCTTCCGGTTGCATCCGGATGTTCAACGAGGATGCGATCGATCTCTACCGCCGCTGCCCCGTCGGCACCGCCGTCCTGGTGCTCGAACACATCGCCGACCGCGCAACCTCGGGTTAGGCACCGCACGGGCAAATGGGAGAAGCCATGCATCACGCCCGTCGCCGCCTGCAGGCCGCAAGCCTGGCATTGATACTCGCCGCACTCGTTGCGGGCTGCACCGGAGGCGCACGGCCCGAGTCGGTGCTTTCGCCGGGTCCGCGCGGCGTGACCGACCAACCCGCGCCGGGCTATGCCGAAGTGCGGCCCGGCAGCGAGGAGGACTTCATCATGAACGCCGGGCGGCGGATCTATTTCTCCGCCGGCTCCGCCGCGCTTGACGATGTGGCCCGCGAAACGCTGGATCTGCAGGCGTCGTGGCTGGCGAGCAATCCGCGCTGGCTGCTGAAGCTGCAGGGCTATGCGGACGATCCGGGCAATTATCCCAAGAACGTCTCGCTGTCGGAAAAGCGCGCGAGCGCGGTAATGGACTATCTCGCCTCCAAGGGCGTCGATCCGCGCCGGATGTGGGCCAAGGGCTATGGCAAGGAACGGCCCGTGCGCGATTGCGCCGACATTTCCTGCAAGGCGCTCAACCGGCGCGTCGTCGTCAATCTGCGTGCCGAATTCGACGAAGCCGCGCCCCAGTTCAAGAACGGACGACGGCTCGACGGCTGACTTCAGGCGCCGGCCGGCAAGTCAGCGCCCAAGAATTTTGCCGAACGGGTCTACCGGCCGCCTCCAGTGCCTTTTCGCGCCGGCCGGATCGTAGACATTGCGGCCCGGCGCCGCCCAGCCATGGGCCATGCCGGCTTAATTCTCCAGCGCGCAGTCGACTTCCACCTCCCGCAGGACCCGGGCAAGCCGGGCCGATGGCCCCATCGGGAAGCGGCGCGTCTCCCGCTCCTTCCGGCGCGATCAGACCCCCCTTGCGACGCCTTCCGGGGTTTCGATCGCGATTACCCGCTCGCTGATTGCCCGCTTTCTCAAGGGGCGCTTCCTGCCCGTTTCGAACGGCCTTCGCGCCTGCGCCGCGATCTATTCCTGCCGAGGCCGGCATTCCAAGCCGATCGCCGTGCCGGCCGAGGGTAAATTGATGCAGAAAATTTCGATATTGAAATTGGATTCCAATTTGGATACCAATATCGGCAATCCGGGAGGGATCCACCATGACGGTCGCGGCCGTAGATCGCAGCATCGCCATTACAGAATTGCTCGCCTCGCAATCCGAGCCGATCGAACTGTCGGAACTCGCCGCCCTGGTGGCGATGCCCGTCAGCGCGGTGCACCGGACGCTGTCCACGCTGATGGCGTGCGGCTGGGTGGTGCAGGACGCCGATTCGCAGCGCTACGCCTTGTCGCTGCGCATGGCGCAATTGGCCTTCCGCAATCTCGACGCCCGTTTCACGCCCGATGTCGCGCACGCCGTGCTGCGCAGGCTGGCGGCGAAATCGCAGGAATATTGCCGCCTGGCGGTGGTCGAGGAGCACCGGCTCGTGTGGATCTCGCGCGCGCAGGGCGCGCGCCAAGGCCTGCGCTACGATCCCGACATGGGTGGGGAACTGGTCCTGCATGCGACCGCCAACGGCAAGGCCTGGCTCGCCAGCCTGCCAGAGGCCGAGGCTCTGCGGATCGCCTACGCGGAGGGCTTCGGCCAGCGCACGGACATGGGTCCCAATTATGTCACCGATGTCGATGAATTCCGCCGCCATCTCGCCCGCACGCGTTCGCAGGGCTATGCGACGGCCGTTGACGAGGCGGAGCACGGGACAACCGCAATTGCCGTGCCATTCCGCAGCCATGACGGCCAGGACGCCGAGATTGCCGGAACGATCAGCATTGCCGGGCCGAGCCTGCGCATCCGGCCGTCGCGATATGCCGAGCTGAGCCGGGAACTGCATCTGGCCGCCGCCGAAATCTCGGCGATCTGGCCGCTGCGCATCCGCCAGCGCGACTTCACCATGCGCAATCCGGCGGCAGAGGCGGTAAACTAGCCATGCCGCACCGCCGATCCGCGATCCACGTCCCAGGAAACACGAGGCCATGACAGCAACCAGCAACTTGCGCAAGGCAGCCGAGCCGGCACTCTGGCTTATCGGCCTGCTGGTGGTGTGGGAACTGGTCGTGCGCCTGACCGGCACGCCGAAGTATATCCTGCCCGCCCCCTCGATCTTCCTGTGGACGATGATCGAGAACGCGCCGCAACTGGCCTATCAGGGCGCGCTGACGACCCGGCTGATCCTTTACGGCTTCTTCGCCGGCGCCGTTCCCGGCGTGGCGCTCGGCTATCTGATCGCGCGGTTCCGGATCTGCCAGCAATTGCTGTATCCGATCGTCGTCTTCATCCAGGGCCTGCCCAAGATCACGCTCGCGCCGCTGATGCTGGTCTGGTTCGGCTTTGCCGATTTCCCGAAAATCCTGCTGACCGCGCTCATCACCTTCTTCCCGGTGATGGTGGATTCGGTCGCTGGCTTCCGTTCGATCGACCCGCGCAAATACTATCTGGCCAAATGCACCGGCGCTTCCTGGCTGCAGACCTTTTTCAAGATCGAACTGCCGTCGGCCGCGCCCAACATCTTCTCCGGACTGCGAATTTCCATCGTCGTGGCCGTCACGGTGGTGATCGTCGTCGAGTGGCTGAACTCCAAGAACGGGCTCGGCTATCTCGTGCTACGGGCGATGGACAGCAAGGATACGCCGATGATCTTCGCGACGCTGGTCGTCGGCTCGCTGATCGGCGTCGCCTTGAGCTGGGCGGTCAGCGCCGTCGAGCGCTGGGCGGTTCCGCAAAGGGGGCCGCAAGGCAGGCACTGAGCCGGCCCGGACATGCGATCCCGCCCGGAAGTCCGGGCGGGCAATACTGGATCAACACCAACAGGGATGGAGGACTTTCCCGATGAACAAGACACTCAAGACGCTGCTGGCGGCGTCTGCGCTCATGGCCTCGGCATATGGCGCCCAGGCCGCGGACAAGATCAGCATGATCATGAACTGGACCGCGGATTCGGCCCATCTCGGCTTTGCGGTGGCGAAGGTTTCCGGCCTGTATGAAAAGGTCGGCCTCGACGTCACGCTCGAGGAAGGACGCGGCTCTTCCGTAGCGGCGCAGCTTGTCGCCACGGGCCAGGCCGATATCGGCCTTGCCGACGCCGGCGCGATCCTCAAGGTCGCCTCGCAGGGCGCGCCGATCGAGATCGTCTCGACGATCTGGAAGGCCGGCCAGTTCGGCGTCCTGTCGCTCGACAAGACTGGCATCAAGACGCCGGCCGACCTGAAGGGCAAGAAGGTCGCGGTCGCGCCCGGCTCGGCCCAGGCAACCCTGATGCCGGTCTTCCTGAGCGAGAACGGCCTGAAGGACAGCGATGTCGAGATCGTCTCTGCGAACCAGAACGCCTTTATCGGATTGCTGACCTCGGGCGAAGTCGCGGCAGTCGCCGAGACACCGGAAAACATCGTGGTGCCGCTCGCCGCCGAAGGCGTGAAGGTGGACAACATGTATTTCTACGATCACGGCGTGCCGCTGGTCAGCCTGTCGCTGGTCGCCCAGAAGGACAAGCTCGCCGCCAATCCCGATCTCTACAAGCGCTTCATCGCCGCCACGGCGGAAGGCTGGAAGCAGGCGATGGCCGACCCGGAGGCGGCTGTCGCTGCGCTGATGAGCACGTTCCCGGACGTGAAGAAGTCGAAGGAAGCGCTGCTGCAGGGCGCGACCTACAGCTTCGCCTCGGTCTGCCCCGGCGGCGCGGGCGATTCGATCGGCGCGACCGACGCGGCGACCTGGGACAAGATCTACAAGGTCATGACCAGCGCGATGGGCCTGCCCACGACGCGCCCGATCACCGACTATTACACGCTCGACTATCTGCCGGCGCCGGCCGTCACCTGCCCCTGACAGGGCAATGGCTGCGGGGGAAACACTTCCCCCCGCAGCCGCCATTCCCCGACGGGCAGGCTGAAGCCGGCGGCCCGTCGCCTGCCAGAACGCATTTGAGGGAGAGGTCGCTTGGCCGAGGCCCAATCGATGAAACTGCAAAGCCCCAGCCCCGGCCGCGAACTCGCGCTGGCATGGCTGCGCTCGGCCCTGCTGACCGTGCTTGCGGTCTGCATCGTCATGGGCGTCTGGCAGGGGCTGGCGGCCTGGTTCCAGGTGCCGGTCTGGCTGTTTCCAAAGCCGTCCGACTTCATGCTGCGGTTCTTTTCGGATTTTCCGCTGCTGCTGCATCATGCGCTGGCGACTTCCAGGACGCTGCTGCTCGGCTTCGTGCTCGGTGTGGCGATCGCCGTGCCGCTGGCGCTCGCCATCGTCTCGATCGGGGCGCTGGAGCGCGGGCTGTTTCCGGTGATCGTGTTTCTCAACATCATGCCCAAGACGGTGATCGGCCCGATCCTCATCGTCTGGTTCGGCATCGGGCCGCTGGTCTCAGTCGTGATCGTATTCCTGATGTGCTTCTTTCCGGTGCTCGTCGACGCGATGTCCGGCTTTCGCGCCGTAGATCCGCGGCTCTACTACATCACCCGCTCGATGGGCGCCTCGCCGTCGCAGACCTTCTGGCGCGTGCGCCTTCCCGCCTCCATGACCCACATCTTCGCCGGCATGAAGATCGGCGTGGTCAAGGCGGCCGAGGGCGTCATCATCGCCGAATTCATCGCCTCCAGTTCAGGGCTCGGCTATTTGATCATGCGCGCCTCCGGCTCGATGGACATGACGCTGATGTTCTCCGGGCTGATCATGGCCGCCCTGGTGGCGCTCGTCTTCAATACCGCCATGAGCGTCGGCGAGGCCGTGCTCATGCCATGGACCCGGCGACCGGAGTGACACCGCGGCGCCTCCCCAAGCAAAGGACTGTATGATGGCTCACAACAGCGCGCCGACGACGGCATCGCCGACAATCGGCGCTTCGATCGTCGCCAAGGGATTGACCAAGGTCTATGGCCGCGGCTCCGACGCCTTCCATGCGCTCGGCCCGATCGATCTGGACATCAAGCCGGGAGAATTCGTGTCGCTGATCGGCCCTTCGGGCTGCGGCAAGAGCACGACCATGCTGATGGTGTCGGGCCTCGAGCCGATCACCGACGGCGTGGTGGAGGTCGACGGCAAGCCGCTGACCAGGCCGATCTCGGAGATCGGCATCGTCTTCCAGGACCATCTGCTGCTCGATTTCCGCACCGCGATCAGCAATGTCATGCTGCAGCAGGAAATCCGCCGCCTGCCCAGGGCCGAGATGAAGGAGCGGGCGCAGGCGCTTTTCGCCCAGCTCGGCCTGCAGGGCGCGGAGGAAAAATATCCCTGGCAGCTTTCCGGCGGCATGCGGCAGCGCGTCTCGATCGCAAGGGCGCTGGTGCACGACCCGTCAATGCTGATCATGGACGAGCCTTTCGGCGCGCTCGACGCGATCAGCCGCACGCAGATCCGCCACGACCTGGAAATGCTCTGGCTGGAGAAGCGCAAGACGGTGCTGTTCATCACCCATTCGATCGAGGAGGCCGTGGGCCTGTCGGACCGGGTGCTGGTGATGTCAAAGTCGCCGGGCCGCATCGTCGAGGAAATCGCGATCGACCTGCCGAGACCGCGTCCGGCGCATCTTGGCGAATATCCGGAATTCTCGGTCTATGCCAAACGGATCTATACGATTTTCGAAAAGCTCGGCATCTACAAGTTCTAGATATCCCGCCGCCCGACCGGTCCGAAACCGTGGAACCCGCCATGCCCGTTGAAATCGTCATGAACCACGCGACCTTTCGCAAGGCCTGGCGGTTCGACGCCTTTGTCGAGGCTTGCGCGGCGGCTGGCATGCGGCGCGTTTCGATCTGGGGCAATGAGGTCGCCGAGATCGGGCTGGATGCGGCGCGCTCGCGGCTGCGCGACAGCGGAATGCGCGCCTTCGGCTATAACCGCGCCGGACCGTTGCTGGCCGACACGCCGGAAAAACGTCAATCGCTGATGGCCGCGGCGAAGGCCGAGATCGAAACGGCGGCCGAACTGGGCGCCGATCACATCCTGCTGTTTCCCGGCGGCATCGCCGATGGTGCAAAGGGGCTCGAAGCAGCCCGCTCGCAGACGACCGACGCCTGCGCCATTCTCAACGAGCACGCAAGGAATTGCGGCATCGCGCTGGCGCTGGAACCACTGCATCCGATGCTGGCCGGCGACCGCACCGCCCTGTGCACCCTCGCGGAAGCCAATCGCCTGTGCGACCGGCTCGGGTCCAATGCCGGCATTGTCATCGACAGCTATCACGTCTGGTGGGACGCGGAACTGGAGGCGCAGACGGCGCTTGCCGGGTCCAGCGGCAGGATCCTTGGCTTTCACGTGAACGACTGGCTGGTCCCTACCCGGCATCTGCTGACCGATCGCGGCATGATGGGCGATGGCGTGATCGATCTGGCCGCAATGTGGGCCATGGTCCTTGGCGCCGGCTATGACGGGCCGATCGAGGTAGAAATCTTTTCCGAGCATTGGTGGGCGCAGGACCCCGACGCAGTGCTCGCGCTGGCGCTCGGGCGATGCGCCGAAATTTTCTCCGGAGAGGCCGCGCGATGAGCGATTCACAGGGCATTGACGGCGCAACGCGGATCTATGCCGTCTGGGGCGATCCGGTGAAGCAGGTGCAGACGCCGCGCCTGATCAATCCGCTCTTCGCCGCGGCCGGGCGCAACATCGTCGCGGTGCCGTTTCACGTCCGGCCCGAGGCGTTGGCCCGATCCTGGGAGGCCTTCCGGCAGATGTCGAACATCGCCGGGATCGGCGTGACCGTGCCGCACAAGATCGCGGCGGCGGCCTTGTGCGACAGCATGAGCGAGGCCGCGCGGGCGGTGGGCGCGGTCAACAGCATCCAGCGCACCGGCGAGGGAGCGATGCGCGGCGCGCTGTTCGACGGGATCGGCTTCGTGCAGGGCCTGGGCGCGGCGCGCGAAAGGCTCGCGGGAGCCGATGTCCTGCTGATCGGCGCCGGCGGGGCGGGGCGCGCGATCGCGCATGCCCTCGCGGGCGAAGGGCTCGGCCGCCTGCAGATCGTCGATCTCGACCCGGCGGCGGTCGAATTCACCGCCGACATGGCCAATCGGGCCGCCGGCGCGCCGATTGCCGGACCCGCCGACAGCCGGCCCGGCGACGCCACCGTGTGGATCAACGCCACACCGATGGGCTTGCGTCCCGGCGACACGTTCCCCGTCGATACCGCTCTCCTGTCGCAAGGGACGCTCGTCGCCGATATCGCCAGCCTCTCGCGCGAGACCGAACTGCTGAAGCGGGCGCGGGCGCTCGGCTGCGCGACGAGCGACGGCAACGACATGCTGAATGCTCAGATCGCCCTGATCGCCGGATTCGCGGCGGGGCTGGAGCCGGGCGAACCGCTGTCCTGATCCTGGCGCATTGCGTCGGGCGGGCAGGCGTGCCATCAACTATTCCAGTTGGAACGATGTTTCAGATGGAATTTGCGTGTCCCTGACAATCATTGAGCGCTGCCTCTCCATTGTCGAAGTGCTGGCCGGCCATCGCCAGGGCCTAGGCCTTGGGGAAATCGCCGAGAAGGCCGGTATTCCCAAGAGCGCGACCCACCGCATGCTCACCGCGCTTTGCGACCTGGGCTATGCGGTCCAGCTGAACAATCGCGACTACCGGCTGACGCTCAGGCTTCCGGGGCTCGGGCTGGGTTTTCTCTCCGATACGGGGATCATGCAGGAGTGCCAGCCGACGCTCGACGCACTGGCGCAGGAGGTGGGCGAACTGGTCCGCCTTTCCGTGGTCGAGAACGAGGGGCTTATCTGGCTTGGCAAGTCGCAGGGCGCGCGCGGCGGCCTGCTGGTCGACCCGGTGATGGGCAGGCGCGTCGTGCTGCACGCCACCGCCACGGGCAAGATATGGCTCTCCTCCCTCAGCACCGAGGACGCCTTGCGGATCGTCTTCCGCGACGGTTTCGGCTCGCCCGGCGAGCACGGACCCAATGTGGTGCAAACGGTCGAGGCCCTGCTGGCCGAACTGTCGCGCACCGCCGAGCGCGGCTACGGCATCGCCCAGCAGGAAGCCGAGCCCGGCATTTCCGCCGTGGCCGTCGGGATTCGCGACGCGCGGGGCGCACGCGTCGTCGCGACGCTTTCCGTCGCCGGGCCGAGCGCCCGGCTGACGCCCGAGCGCCTTGCCGAGATCGCGCCGCTGCTGCATCGCTCCGCCCGGCAATTGGAAGGCATGGAGAACCTGCCTGGCTTCAGTGCGCTTCAGCTCTTGACGGAAGCATATCCTGCACCTGCGAAATAGTTGGCGCATTCGCTTGGTTCGATTGTCGAGACGAGGTGACCGATGTGTCGCCAGGTCTCCTCGATTGTTCGCTTCTGCGCGTCGCGCATCCAGTGCTTGATCCTGACGAAGGCCCGCTCGATCGGGCTGAGGTCGGGCGAGGCGCGGAGGGACTGCCAGATACACATGAGCATCCCCGGTGTCGGCGTGCAGACCTCTGAGGCCTTCGGCGCCGCGGGCGACGCAAGGCCCGCGTCGCCCTGGCCAGACGCCTTGCCGTCGTGATGCATGCCATGCTGCGCGACGCGACTTTGTTCGAAGCATGAGGGGAGGCAACAAGCGTTTGCCAGCGGTGACGCACGCTGATCCGATGGCGGCATCCCGAGAGGGAATGCGAGGACGGACAGATCCGTCAAACCCTCGACGGAACACCACCACAGAAGAGCAGATTACAGATCGGTGACCTGTTCCACTTTCGCAAGATAGGCGCAAAACATGGTGGACATTGCTTCTGCAAACTCTTTGATTTCAGCATCTCCCCGGGGTGTCTCCGAAAGCTCTTTCCCGACTGCCGTCATCGTCGTGATGATGAGTTCGCCGGCCAGAGTGCGAGCAGCTTGCGGGGTGTTCGGAAGAACATCTCGCATGAAGACCTCTACGATTCGGTCGCCTTCAGCGTGAATTTCGTGTGCTTCGGGGGCATCGCGATAAAGTGGCGCCGCATCGTCGAGTGCCACGCGCAACGAAGCCTCTTCAAACTCCGACCTTATGAAGGTTTCGACAAGATGGCGGAGGCGATCGAGTGGCGGACGCGACCTTTCGCCCAGGATCTTCCGCAACTGCTCGGTGGTCCGCTTCCATTCGTCGCTTTGCAGTCGGAATAGAATCGAGGCCTTGTTGGGGAAATATTGGTAAAGCGATCCGACGCTTACTCCAGCCCTCTCGGCGACACGCGCCGTTGTAAACCGTTGAGCGCCTTCCTCCGCCAAAACGCGAACGGCAGCCTCCAAAATCGTTGAAACGAGCGCGTTCGATCGCGCCTGTTGGGGGCGCTTTCTTGAGGAAATCCGGGGCTTTGGGCGGACGGTCATCCCGGTTCTTTCTAATGCGAATTGATAAATGCGATGGATTAGTCGCATTTTGTTTCCAACGCAAACGCAGTTCGCAAATTGATTGGACCGCAATGACCACTTTACAAGACGCAAGCGTGGCGCGCTTGCTCGATCGGCTCTTCGCCGAGGCGGAGAGGGCTACCAGCCCGGCGATGAAAAAACTTTCACCCGGCGAATGGGACCGTCTTCTCACGAGCAAAACGGAATACCTCGATCTCTACACGCTGATGAAGGATCTGTGGCTTCCCGTTTCACGCGAGGCCGGTACGCTCCTCTACATGCTGGCGCGCAGTTCCGGGGCGAAGGCCATCGTCGAATTCGGCACCTCGTTTGGAATCTCCGCTCTGTATCTGGCCGCGGCGCTTCGCGACAATGGCGGCGGCCGACTGATCACCAGCGAGTTCGAACCCTCCAAGGTGGCGGGCGCCAAGCGACACCTGACCGAAGCTGGACTGATTGATCTCGTCGAAATCCGCGAAGGCGACGCTCTCGAGACTCTGAGCGTCGATCTTCCCGATTCAATCGATCTCCTGCTGCTGGACGGGGCGAAGTCGCTTTATCCGGAAATACTGGATCTGGTGGAAGCTCGCCTGCGGCCTGGCGCGCTGGTGGTCGCAGACAACGCGGACTACTCCCCGGAATATCTGGCGCGCGTGCGTTCGCCGGGCGGTCCATACCTGTCCGTCCCGTTCGCCGAGGACATCGAACTGTCGATCCGTCTCTGAAGACCGCTCCCGGCTACTCCCAAACACCCGGTCACCCCCAGACAAATGACAAAAGGAAACGATCCATGATCGTCATTACAGCTCCTACCGGTCAGATCGGCAGCAAGGTTGTCGAGACCCTCATCGAAGCAGGCGAGCCTCTCCGGCTGATCGTTCGTGACGCCTCGCGGCTGAGTGACGCCATCCGCGACCGCGCCGAGATCATCGAGGGGTCACATGGCGAAACCTCGGTCGTCGAACGTGGCTTCGAGGGCGCAGATGCCATCTTCTGGCTTGCCCCGCCGCCGTGGAAGCAGACGCTGAAGGAGGCCTATCTCGACTTCACAGGTCCTGCTGCAGCGGCGATCCGTCGTCATGATGTGAAGCGCGTCGTATCCGTTACGGGTCTCGGTCGTGGGACAGCCTGGCAGGATCGTGCTGGGCCAGTGACGGTCTCCCTGGAGATGGACGACCTGCTGATGGAAACCGGAGCCGCATTCCGCGCCCTGGCGATGCCGTCATTCATGGAGAACTCCGCCAGACAGGCCGCGGTCATGAAGGAAAAGGGAATGTTCTTCGGGCCCATCCGCGCCGACAAGAAGCTTCGGTTCACCGCAACAAGCGACATGGCAGCGGCAGCGGCACGCCTTCTCGCGGACGGCTCCTGGACCGGACAGGAGGAAGCCCCGGTGCTGGGTCCAGAGGACCTCTCCTTCGACGATCAGGCGGCGATCATCTCGGACGTGACCGGGCGCCCGGTGCGCTATCATCAGATCTCGTACGAGCAGTTCAAGCAGCAATTTCTCGATAGAGGCATGAGCGAGTCGGTCGTCCAAGGTTATGTCGATATGTATCGCGCCAAGGAAGAGGGCATGGACAACGTCGCCGTGCGCACGCCGGAAAATACCGGCTCGACCAGCTTTCGCGATTACTGCGAACTGAACCTGAAGCCGATCCTGGCCGCTTGAAGCGTCCTGCAAACGAAGTTGTGCGGCTTCTGTTTCACGGTGCAGAAAATCATCCCCGCGATCGAGAACGGGCACGCGAAGCATTGCGACGTTCCCATTCTCGGCGGGATCGATTGATCCGATCCATGTCTGATGACTTTCGGGTCGGCCACGGCCGGCGGAAGCACGCAAGCATTTACGTCAATCAACGCGCTCATAACTCGGCGAGAAATGCGTTCCCATGGTGCTCGCATTGACCGGATCATTCGTCCGGGTCAGTATGCATGGCGCATCATGTCTGACACAAACACCGGTTGCATCTGCCCGATTGCGGGGGTTACGGCACCCTATGGAACTCTACCAAATTCGGTACTTCTTGGCGGTAAGCCGGACTCTAAATTTCACAAGGGCGTCAGAGGAGTGCAACGTCACCCAGCCGGCGCTGACACGCGCGATCAAGAAACTCGAGGAAGAACTCGGCGGCGATCTGTTCCGGCGCGAGCGAACACGCTCGCACCTGACCGAACTCGGAAATGCAATGGTGCCGTTGCTTCAGCAGAGCTTCGACGCTGCGAGTGCCGCAAAGGCGGAAGCGGAAAGCTATGGCCGCGGTTCGATCGCGCCACTGCGTATCGGTGTCTCGGAGACTTTCTCGGCTTCGCTGCTGCAGACAATCATCAGGCAATTGCGCCAGGCGGTCTCGGGATTGGATCTGGCGCTGGTCCGCGACCCTGCCGGACAGATCGTCGAACTGCTCAAGAGCGGCGAGATTGATTTCGGCATTCTGGCGGCCGGCGATCGTTCAGCGTGGGACAGAATCCGCAGCTGGCAGCTGTTCGACGAGGATTTCGTTCTGTGTGGCGTCGAGACGGATGATGGCACGGCGCCGCTGTCGGCGCTTGACGGTCTTGCGATGGTCCTGCGGCCCTATTGCGAGAACCAGGAAGCCGTCCGCGCCCATCTGGAAAATCAGGGCATCGCTATCGAGAACCGCCACAGGGTCACCTGCGATTCGGATCTGGCAGCGCTCGTGGGTATCGGGGGCGCCGGGGCGCTGTTGCCGAAGAGCTCGGCGGCGACGCTCGGCTTGAATTGGGTGGGACTGAAAGACAGCCCGCTCAGGCGCTCTGTCGTTCTGATCGAGGCTGTGGGACGTCAGCACAACGTCGCCGCATCGCGGTTCGTGTGTCTCATGCGCTCGGCT
>JAUIBM010000573.1 GCA_030428345.1 Alphaproteobacteria bacterium
AGGTCTCGCGATAGCTGAATCAGACGTCCTGGCCAAGCGGAAAGCTCGTCTGGAAGCAGAGCGTTACCGCCCGCTCCTTCGGGAGACGGCGTCGATCAATAAAACGGCATCGGTCCGAATTCGCCCGGAACCGGCTTCTGGGGAGCCTGCCCCGCCGGATCGCCCGGCTTCGCACGAAGGAACATCGGAATCTCCATGACATCCACGAAGGAAGATATAGTCGAAAGTGGCGGGGCATTCAACGCGCGGCGGGTTCTGACCTTCTTTTCCCGCACGCCGGCACGGCAGGACTGAGACAAATGGCCCTTCTCGAAATCGAAAACCTCAGCGTCGAATTTCAGACCGCCGGCGGGTTGTTTCGCGCCGTCGACGGCGTTTCCCTGGCCTGCGGCAAGGGCGAAATCCTGTCGATCGTCGGCGAGTCGGGCTCGGGCAAATCGGTCTCCATGCTGGCGCTGATGGGCCTGCTGCCATGGACCGCGAAGGTCACCGCCGACCGCATGGCGTTCGACGGCAAGGACATGCTGGCGATGAGCGCCCGCGAGCGGCGCGAGATCGTCGGCCGCGACATGGCGATGATCTTCCAGGAGCCGATGTCGAGCCTCAATCCGTGCTTCACGGTCGGCTTCCAGATCAAGGAAATGCTGCGCCGCCACACCCCCCTGGGACGGGCCGAGCGCCACGCGCGCGCCATCGAACTGTTGAAGAGCGTCGGCATTCCCGCGCCCGAACAGCGCCTGTCTGTCTTCCCGCATCAATTGTCCGGCGGCATGAGCCAGCGCGTGATGATCGCCATGGCGACCGCCTGTCGGCCCAAGCTGCTGATCGCCGACGAGCCTTCCACCGCGCTGGACGTGACGATCCAGGCGCAGATCCTCGACCTGCTGAAATCGCTGCAGCGCGACCACGGCATGGCGCTGATCCTCATCACCCACAACATGGGCGTGGTGGCGGAGACGGCGGAGCGCGTCCAGGTTCAGTATGCCGGGCAGAAGGTGGAGGAACAGGGCGTGCGGGCGCTCTTCTCCGACCCGCACCACCCCTATACCGCGGCCCTGCTCTCGGCGCTGCCGGAGCGCGCGAAGAGCCGCCACCTGCCGTCGATCCCCGGCGTCGTCCCGGGCCAGTACGACCGGCCGCCGGGCTGCCTGTTCGAGCCGCGCTGCAGCTTCGCCACGCAGGATTGCCGCGCGGGCGCAAAACGGCAGGACGCGACATTCGGCCATGCACTGTGCAACCATCCGCTCACGGGCGGCAAGCCGGCGGACGGCACGCAGGCGCATGCAGTGGGAGCGGAATCGTGAACGAGATCGTGCTGGAAGGCAGGAACCTGTCGCGCTTCTATGAGGTCGGCGGCGGCATGTTGCGCAAGGCGGCGACCGTGAAGGCGCTCAATGGCGCGGACTTCACGCTGGAAGCCGGCAGGACGCTGGCCGTGGTCGGCGAATCAGGCTGCGGAAAATCCACCCTGGCGCGGCTCGTGACCATGATCGAGGAGCCGACCGGCGGCGAGATCCTGCTGGACGGCCGCCCCGTCATGCGCGCGGACAAGCGATTGCGCCATGCGATCCAGATCGTCTTCCAGAATCCCTATGGCTCGCTCAACCCGCGCCAGAAGATCGGCTACATCCTGGAAGAGCCGCTGCTGCTCAATACCGACGACAGCCCGGCCGAGCGCCGCTCCAAGGCGGAGGCGATGATGCAGCGCGTAGGGCTGCGGCCCGAACATTACGACCGCTATCCGCACATGTTCTCCGGCGGCCAGCGCCAGCGCATCGCCATCGCCCGGGCGCTGATGCTGCGGCCGCGCATCCTGGTGCTGGACGAGCCGGTTTCAGCGCTCGATCTTTCGATCCAGGCGCAGGTCCTCAACATCCTTGTCGATCTGCAGGAAGAGTTCGGGCTCGCCTATCTGTTCATCAGCCACGACCTTTCGGTCGTGCGGCACATCGCCGACGACATCCTGGTGATGTATCTGGGAAAGCCGGTCGAATACGGTTCGGCGAAAGAGGTGTTCGCCAATCCGCGCCACCCCTATACGGCGGCGCTCATCTCGGCGACGCCGGTCGCCGATCCCGATCGCAAGCACGCGCGCATCCAGCTGCAGGGCGAGATTCCCTCGCCGCTCGCCCCGCCCCCCGGCTGCCCGTTCCATCCGCGGTGCTGGAAGGCGCAGCAGAAATGCCGGGAGACCGAGCCCTTGCTGGCCGGGGAGGCCCACAAGACCGCGTGTCATTTTCCGATCGAGCCCGGCGAGCGAACCGGCGGCTGAAATAAAAACGCTCTTGTATTTTCTACAAGAATCGCAAGTCCAATGGAAGTGCAAGCAACCTGATTCACTCCTCCTCATCCGACAATAATAGCGCTGTAATTACTGTAAATTGACTTTGGATAGCGTGTAAGCCAGTATTGGTCTTTTCGGGAGAGGACCAATGTGCAAGGTGTGCTTACAAGCAAGCAGAAATCCATTCAACTGCATCGTCCCGCCGCATATGCTCAAGGTTCTGTCCATGCGAGGCAGCGGTGCAGTAGCCGAAATGGCAAGATCGATGCTTAAGCAGGATGCAAAAACACGCGATGAGCGATCAGAACTTTCGGGCAATCCGCTTGTTGCTTTACCTTCCGTAGC
>JAUIBM010000574.1 GCA_030428345.1 Alphaproteobacteria bacterium
GCGTGCTGTACACGCATGGCCATGCCGACCATGTCCATGGCATCGACGACCTGCGCCAATACGCGCTGGTGCAGAGGCGGCGCATCCCCACCTATGCCGATGCGCCGACCACGGAACGCCTGAAGCAGGCATTCGGCTATTGCTTCGAGACGCCGCCAGGCAGCCAGTATCCGCCGATCCTCGACCACACCGAAATCGAGGCGGGCGAGATCGTGCGCATTCCGGGGAAGGGCGGTCCGGTGGAGGTGCTGCCGATCCTGCAGGAGCATGGCGGCATCGTCTCGCTGGGTTTCCGCCTTGGCGGCGACCTGGCGGCGCTCAAGGGTGGGCTGTGCTACTCGCCGGATATCTCCGGCATACCGGAACAATCCCTGCCCTTGCTGCAGGGCCTCGACGTCTGGATCGTCGACGCCCTGCAATACCGCACGCATGTCAGCCATTTCTCGCTGGCGGAATCGGTGGAATGGATCGAGCGCCTCAAGCCGGCCTCGGCGTTCCTGACACACATGCATATTCCGCTGGACTACGCCACGGTCGCGGCAGAAACGCCCGCCCACGTGGCGCCGGCCCATGACGGGCTGCGCATCGAAGTCAAATGACGGTCAGCCGGCGGGCTGCCTGGGCGCGTCCTCGACGCAGCGGCGCTGGTCGCGGCGGCCGGCTTCACGCTCGAAGGGCTTGCGCGCCTCGCAATCGGAGCGACCGATCGGCTGGCGGATTCGCGGCTGCTGATAATCGACACGCGGCTTGCGGTATTCCAATACGGGCGCCTGGTAGGAGAGGGGCGGCGCGCCGGTGTCTCCGGGGATCAGGATTCCTGTTTGCGCCGCAACCGGCGCCCCACCGGCCAGAGCCGCGAGCGCCAGCAGACAAATCCCTTTGGTTGAAAACAGCGAGACCATGAAGCTCATGTGGCGCGTCGGCCACGCGGCTTCAACGCCCGATCGCCTCAGATGCGCGTTGCGACGACGAAATCCGTGTTCCAGCCGGTATAGGGGCCGAGGCCGGTGTCCGAGATCGAGATCGACGATCCCGGCGTCAACATCTGCGACAGCTTGCGCATGACCGCTTCGGGAATGTGAATGCGCGCGAGGGCGGCTTCGGCGCTTACTTCGTGAGACGCGCTGCTGTCGATGTTGAACAGCGCCCGGGTCAGCTCCGGCAACTGGTTCTCGAGGGTCAGCGACAGCCAGCCGGTGCTGCGATCGGTGGCGTCGAAATTGTGGGTCGTGAACAGATGCGTGCCGAGCGGCGTCTCCGGCTCGTCAATGGCGATTGCCGCCTCATATACCGGCTTGAAATCCTGCCGCACGTAGATATGGCCGGAAGCCGGCGCCGAACGGCCATGTTCGGCCCAAAGCGCCTTGGTGAATTCCGGCGTGATCGTGCCGGTCGTCCGCAGGCCGCGATCGCGCTGGAATTGCAGAACCGCCGCGGAGGTCGCGCGCCCGAACAGCCCGTCGATCGGTCCGGCGTCATATCCCGACTTGGCCAGCAGCAGCTGGACGTCCGCAGTGACATGCTGGCGGTCGCGCCGGGTTATCAGGACGCGCAAAGGCTTGCCGCTGGCGACGGCCAGAGAAAGTTTGCCGGCTACAGGTTTCAGCATCGACGCGGTCGATACGAAACGCGCCGGATTCGTCACGAACCGACGGCCATGCTCCATCGCCAGCCGCCAGTGATCCATCTGGGGTGAATATTCGCGCGCGGCGGGATTGGGCAGCACCTCGCTCGAAATGGGCTGCGGGGTCTGTGGCGCGCCGGTGATGACCACGTGAACGCCACGCTGGGTCATCGAGAAGAGTTCCTTGGCAAAGGCGCCCGGCATGCGCACGCAGCCATGCGAGGCCGGGTAATCGGGAACGCTGTTGGATTCATGCAGTGCGATGCCGGTCCAGGTCAGCCTTTGCATCCATGGCATGGGCGCATTCGAATAGATGTTGGACCGGTGGTATTTCGCTTTCGACAGGATCGAGAAAATGCCCGTTGGCGTCTCGTGGCCGGGCTTGCCGGACGAGATATGCGATTGTCGGATCGCCGTGTCGCCCTGGAACACGGTCAGCGATTGCTCGTTGAGCGAGACCACGATCTGCAGCGGATCGGTGCTCTCCATAGGTGCGGCCGGCGTCAGTTCGAAAGACGTCGCCGCGTCGGGCGAAAACAGCATCTGCAGCGCCAGCAGCAGCGCCGCATGGCGTGGAGAGAAAATGCGCAAGGCTGAGGGCATCGGGCGTTCCTGTCGAATCTGGAGCGTCGCAATCAACAGTAGAACAGAAACATCCGATTTGCCAAAGTGCGGCTGGGCGGGCGGCGACTCACAATCCCGTGTTCATCGCTACAAGGGATTTCAGATCAGAGGGTTGGCGTGCGATCCTGCCGTTTCACTTACACAGAAATGTTCCATAATATATCTTATGCAATCGCAGGAGCGCAGCGGGGGAGATGACGTTTCGGGCATCCATCAGCCGTTCGGGTACTCCCTGCCAGTGCACCCCTGCTAGACGCAATGAGCCGCACCGCGACCAAACCGTGGTCTTATCTGCTCGGCAATCAAATCGCCGCCTGGAGCGCGCCGCCAGCCATCGCACAGCTTCTTGTCGCAGGCCGCCATCTTGGCGAATGTCGCA
>JAUIBM010000575.1 GCA_030428345.1 Alphaproteobacteria bacterium
CTCGGCGGCTCGGTCGTCGAAATCACGGTGAGGCGCGGGCTCACATCGACGCCGTAATCGGCCGGCGACTTTTCGTCGAGCGGCTTCTTCTTCGCCTTCATGATGTTGGGCAGCGAAGCGTATCGCGGCTCGTTGAGGCGCAGATCGGTGGTCACGATCATCGGCAGCTTGGCCTCTATAGTCTGAAGGCCGCCATCCACCTCGCGCGTGACCTTTGCAGTTTCGCCGTCGATCTCGACCTTGGAGGCGAAGGTCGCCTGGGCCCAGCCCAGCAGGGCGGCAAGCATCTGGCCGGTCTGGTTGGCGTCATCGTCGATGGCCTGCTTGCCCAGGATCACCAGTCCGGGCTCTTCCGCCTCGACAATGCCCTTCAGCAACTTGGCGACGGCCAGCGGCTCGACGGGGCCGTCGACCTTGACGAGAATGCCGCGGTCCGCGCCCATGGCCAGCGCCGTGCGAATGGTTTCGGCGGCTTGCGCCGGTCCGATCGAAACGGCGATCACTTCGCTCGCCTTGCCGGCCTCGCGCAGGCGAAGCGCCTCTTCGACGCCGATTTCGTCGAATGGGTTCATCGACATCTTCACATTGGCCAGTTCAACGCCCGATCCGTCGGACTTCACCCGGATCTTCACGTTGTAATCCACCACCCGCTTGACGGGGACGATGATCTTCATGTCGCTGCCTTTCGTCGTTTCAGCCACGCGCACAGGCGTGGATCGTGGAGACGCGCGCTCCCTGCGATACGCAATTCCACAGCGGAACTAGCCCCAGTTTTCAAAAGCGTCAACCGGTCGCTTCGCGCGAGGCGCGCCAGACGGGCGTGCACAAAAGCATCAACGCGGATTGCCCGGCTGCCTGCCCCACGGCCGGCTTGCGCTTTTCGGGCTTTCCCCCGATGCCGCGTCGTCCGGTTGCGATCCCCGCCTGTCCCACGGTCCGCGTTCGTCCGCCTCCTGCGGCGCGGGCGCGCCGCCTGGAAGGGAATCGCTCGGCACGGAAGGAGGCGGCACCGGCGGGACCGTCTCGTCCACGGGGGTGAAGTCGAACATCTTGGCGTCCCGCCGCTTGAGCAGCGGCAGCAGGACGATTCCTGCGACAATTCCGCCGACATGGGCGGCCCAGGATACGGAGTCGCCATCGGAGCTGACGAAATTATAGACCTGAAAGGCGATCCAGGCGCCGGCGACCCACAATGCCGACAGCCGCAGCGGAATGCGTCCGAGCGCCAGGATCCAGATCTTCACGCGCGGGTGCAGGATCATGTAGGCGGTGATCACGCCCGCCGCCGCGCCAGAGGCCCCGATCAGCGGGGAAACCGACAGCGGCTGGACGAAGGCGTGGGTCGCCGCGCCCGCGGCCGCGCAGGCCAGAAAGAACACCAGATATTTCAGGTGTCCCATGGCGTCTTCGACATTGTCGCCGAAGACCCAGATGAACAGCATGTTACCGGCCAGATGCATGAAGTCGGAATGCAGGAAGGCGTAGGTGACATAGGTCGCGGCCGCCGGCACGCGGTAAAGGTTGGCGGGAAGCGTTTCGTGGCCCGTGGCGACGGCGGGGATGAAACCGTAGGAGGCGATCGTGGCGCGCACGCTGCTCGCATCGCCCAATGCGGTGGTGCCGAACAGCAACCAGATCACGCAATTGGCGAGGATCAGTCCGAGCGTGACATATTGCAGCCTGATATGGCGCAATCGATTGGCGTCATGAAGCGGGATGAACACGATGCGGCGGCCTCCGAATGGACAGGCCGGGCAGGGTCCTCAGCCTTGCCGGGTCTTGCCCGGTTGCCACAGAACATCGCCTTTTCCCCCGTCATTGGCAACGCGCGATGCGACGAACAGGAAATCGGACAGGCGGTTCATGTAGCGGATGCCGGCCGGATTTACCTGCTCGCGGCGTGCCAGTTCCACCATGCGCCGCTCCGCCCGCCGGGCAACGGTTCGAGCCAGGTGCAAATAGGCGGAGGCGGCCGATCCGCCCGGAAGCACGAAGGAACGCAGCGGCGTCAGCCCGGCGTTGAAGCGGTCGATCGCCCGTTCGACCCGCTCCACCTGACCGTCGGTTATGCGAAGCGGCTCATAGCCCAGGTCCGCGTCGGTTTCAGGCGTCGACAGATCCGCTCCCAGATCGAACAGATCGTTCTGGAAAGTCCTTATCTCGATCGCCATGGCGTCGTCCGGCGGCAGATGCAGGTGCACCATGCCAAGGCAGGCATTGGTCTCGTCGACCGCGCCATAGGCCTCGACCCGCAGGTCGAACTTGTCGCGACGTTCGCCGGTGCTCAGGCCGGTCGTGCCGTCATCGCCGGTGCGGGTGTAGATCTTGTTGAGGATTACCACGAAGTCTCCGATCGGCGTCTGTTCGGTCGGCGGGCCTAGCCCCGGCCGCCGATGTAAAGAGCGGTCATGACGACGATGATCGCAATGAACTGAAACAGGATGCGCAGGCGCATCAGGTTTTGTGAACGGCTTGAAGAGCCGCCACGCATCAGATTCCACAGGCCGAGGCCCAGGACAATGGCGACGCCGGCAAGCAGGACGGGAATGGCGACCGCGAACAAAGAGGACATGACGACTCCGAAACCGCAAAAGCGGACTGACTGAAGACAGGGCGCG
>JAUIBM010000576.1 GCA_030428345.1 Alphaproteobacteria bacterium
TCCCATAGTGCGCGCAGAAAATACCACATTCCCAGCGTCACGCCATGCGGTTCGATCTTCTGCTGGAGATAGCGCTGAATCAGCCGGTGGGTAAGCCGAACCTGATAGCCGACGCTACGGTCGAACGGCAACTCGACGGCGTCTTCTCCATCTCGGTGTTTGCGGGAATTTTCGTCGCTGGATTTCTTTTCGGCCATGCACTCGCGAATCCGGACATCACTCCATTAGTACCTTACAGGCATTTGCGACGGCGTATGCAAGCAAAGCGCACCGGCAACTCTCGCTGCCGGCCCGCGTGAGGGGCGTCATCCGGTGTGTGGCGTCTTTTCCGGCGTCCGGCGCCTCGAATTCAACGCGCGGCGTAACCTCCATCGAGCGCGAGTTCGCTGCCCGTCATGAAACGCGATTCATCGCTGGCGAGGAAAAGCGCGCCGTAGGCGATCTCGATCGGTTCGGCCATTCGACCCATCGGATTGCGCGTCCGGGCAGCCTCTCGCTGCTGTTCGCGGCTCATGCCACGCTCGGCGAGAACTCCGTCGAACATGGCCGTGTCGGTGCCACCCGGATGCAGCGAATTGCAGCGGATGCGATAGCCGTAATGTGCCGCCTCGACCGCCACGGCCTTGCTGAAAAGGCGAACGCCGCCCTTGGTCATCGTATAGATGCTCGAATTGGGCGTGCCGATGAAGCCGGCCGTCGATGAGACGTTTACGATCGAGGCCCAGGGCAGTTCGTTCGGGCGCGACTTCATGCGGCGGACCGCCTCCCGGCAGCCCAGATAGACGCCCTTCAGGTTGACGGCGACAAGGCTGTCGAAAGCGACAAGGTCGCTGTCCTCAAGCGGGCCACCGCGAAACAGGCCGGCGACGTTCATCAGCACGTCGGTTCGTCCGTGGCGTTGAATGACAAGGTCGAAGGCGTCGCTCCAGTCGGATTCATTGGTGACATCCAGTCGAACGGCATGGGCGTCGCCGCCATCCGCCCGAATGGCAGCGGTCACTTCCTCGGCGCCGGCCTCATTGACGTCGCAAACGAAAACGTTCGCGCCCTCCTGCGCAAACAGGGTCGCGGTTGCCGCGCCGATGCCGCTGGCGCCACCAGTTACGATTGCAACGCGTTTATCCAGCCGTCCTGCCATGTCATTCCATCCTGCACCGTGTCCGTCTGTTCAGCCCGCATTGGAAAGACGCCGAAATGGCATAACGGCGAACCTCTCCAGCGATCAGGCGACGCAAGGATCGAACAGCCCGGACTCCCACACCGATATTTAGATTACTAAGCATTGGCGGCGCAAGGCGGGAACGGCCAATATCGGGCTAACGAGCGCGCCCGTTATCGCTGTGCTGGAACGGTTGCAGTTCGATACCCGGCCCTCCTTCGTAAGCTGAGGCATCCGGGACCGGATCCACTGGGTATTTGTCGGCATCAATTTCGTTGCCGCGCGCGCCGTCATGCCAATTAGAGCGCATCCGGTTTTCTCTGAATCGTTATGGATTCCGTTGAGTTTGGATTTGTGATTCAGGATGCTGGCTGGGTCAGGAGGTCAGCATCTCATGACAGCACCTCTTTCCAACGATCGTCGCGAACGGGTTGCACGGGCGGTTTAGGCGGGTGAGAGCTGCCGGTCGGTGGCCGGGCGGTTTGGTGCTGTGGTTTCTTCTGTCGTGAAGTGGTCGCAGCATTATCGGACGGCCGGATCTGTTGCGCCCGTCAAGATGGGCCGTTCCTGCGCGCGAGGGACGTGTCTCAAAAAACGCTGTTCGCCGTTGAGCAGGCGCGCGCCGACGTTGCGCGGCGGTGGCGGTCCCTTAAGGGACGCCTCAACCCGGGCCGACTGGTCTTCATTGACGAGACGTGGATCAAGACCAACATGGCGCCGCTGCGCGGATGGGGGCAGAAGGGCAAGCGCCTGTGCGGCTTCGCTCCGCATGGCCACTGGCGCGCGGTTACATTCGTCGGCGCACCGCGCCGTGATGGCCCGAGAGTGCCTTGCGTCTTCGACGGGCCGGAAAATGGCCGGTGCTTTCGCGCTTGGGTCGAGCAGCAACTCGTGCCCGTGCTTCAACCGGGCGACATCGTCGTCATTCACAATCTGGGCGCGCACATGTCGGTCGAGGTGCGGCGATTGATCCGCGAGGCTGGCGCAAGGCTCTGGTTCCCGCCGCCGTGCTCGCCCGACCTCAACCCGATCGAGCAGACCTTCGCCAAGATCAAGCACTGGATGCGCGACGCGCAGAAGCGAACAATCGAGGAGACCTGGCGACACATCGGCCACCTCGTCTCCACAATCGAACCAGACGAATGCGCCAACCATGCCGCAAACGCAGGATATGCTTCTGTCTAGAGCTGAAACGCCAGCTCGTGATGGCTCCACCTTCTCGCTAGTTGGAGACTCCGGCAACTCATGGGCGGTTCGTTCGACCAGACTACCGCAGATACGAACATCCGCATTTGCGGTCGCAGACTCGGGGGCGTTGATCCCTCGCGGGGGCTGGGGTCCCTTTCCCCTCGTGGCTGCGATCGCCGCTGGATAGCGGGCCAGTCGCAGATAACGACCCAACAAGCCACCTAATACCTAAAACCGGACGATAGTCGGTCCCAATTGAGTCCCAG
>JAUIBM010000024.1 GCA_030428345.1 Alphaproteobacteria bacterium
AAGCATGTCCGGCGTCACTCCGGTGAAGACGGTCGGGCTGACATAGCGCCCGTTGATCTCGCCGCCTGCCAGAACCTTGGCGCCCTTGGCCCTCGCGTCGTCGAACTGGGCTTTCAGGCGTTCGGCGGCGCGATCGTTGATCACCGGGCCGAGGATGTTTGCCTTGTCGTCGCTGTCGCCAACGGTGAGCTTCTTCACACGGGGCAGGAATTTTTCCATGAACTTGTCATAGATCTTCTCGTGCACGATGACGCGCTCGATGGACATGCAGATCTGGCCCTGATGCATGAAGGCGCCAAAATTGGCGGCCTGGGTCGCCCGCTCCAGATCGGCGTCTTCGCACACGATCATCGAGTTCTTGCCGCCCAGTTCCACGCAGCATTTCTTCAGATGCGCGCCGGCCTTGGCGGCGACAATGCGCCCAACCGCGGTGGACCCGGTGAAGGAGACGCCCTTTACCAGCGGGTTTTCGATCAGTTCATCGCCGACCGCCGCAACACTCTCGCGCGAGCAGGTGACGACGTTGAGAACCCCCTTGGGCAGGCCCGCCTCCTCGAATATTTCGGCAAAGAGCAGGCCGCCGAGATAGGGCGTGTCCTCGGATGGCTTGAGCACGATCGTGTTGCCGGCGACCAGTGGGAAGAGAAAGCCCCGCGCCGAGAGGATCAGAGGGAAATTCCACGGGCTGATGACCGACACGACGCCCATGGGCCGGCGCACTGCCATGGACAGCTTGCCGTATTCGGAAGGCAGCACCTCGCCGATCGAGCCGTAATTGGCTGCTGCGGCGGCGGGGAAGATTTCCGCGGTGTATCCGGTCTCGAACATCGCCTTGCCGAACCATCCGCCACCTTCCTTCTGGATAGCCTCGACGATCTCGTTGCGGCGGCTTTCGAAAATCTCGCCGGCCTTGATCATGAGATGCGAGCGCTTGTTGAACGGCATGGAAGACCATTCCGGGAAGGCGGCATGGGCTGCCTCGATCGCCGCGCGGGCGTCTTCGACGCTGGCGTCGGGAATGTCGGCCCATTTCGAGCCGTCGGAGGGATTGTAGTCGGCGAATGTGCGGGCGGCGTTCGTCCAGCCGCCGGCGATGTACATGCCTTCCATGATTCGGGCCATTTGACGCTCCTTGGTTCTCTTGCTGTTGTCCTGCAGGCGGTCCGTCGTGAACGAACCAGGGTCACTTTGCCGGCCTATATGCCGGCTTCCTTGAGTTTCCTGATTTCTTTCTTCAGCTTTTTCAGCGCCTTGCGCAGCTTCTTCATCGATTTCTCGCTCTTGAGCGGCGGAATGGAATCCGCTTTCTCTTCCACGTTTTCAAGGCCGGCGGGAGCTTCTGCCTGGCGGGCGCGGGTCTCGGCCAGCAAGGCGGATCCGCGCTGCATCGCCCGGCGCGCCATGTCGGCGGCCTGCAGGCTCAACTGGCTGGCCATGGGAGACGGAGCGGCGGCGGCAGGCGTTGCGACAACCGGCGCGGAACGCTCGTCTGTTGGAGTGGGCCTTCCCGATTCGGTGACGGAAGGAGAGCCTGCACCATTGGTTGCTCCGGCGGATTGCGCTCGCTCGGCGCTGGCGCGCATGGCGGCTTCGTGCGCCGCACTCACCTTGCGCGCATAATTTGCGGGGTCTTGCGCCGATTGCGCTGGCGCGGAAATTTCTACAGGCGCCTCCCGGACCGGCGCGGCCTGGTTCTTCGCTGCATCTGCCTGCCTCGCCCGTTCTGCGCCGGCTCGCATGGCCGCTTCATGCGCCGCGCTCAGCTTGTGCGCAAAACCGGCATGTTCACGGGCAAGGCTGCCCGGGTCGGGACGCGCTTCGGACGCCGGACGGGGCGGGGAGGCGCTCGGCGCGGCTGAGGCCGTGGCGACGGGCGATGCGGCGCCCGCACGGGCCGTGGCCAGATGGGCAAGCTGAACCTGCCGCGCGCGGGCGGCGAACTCGGTGGCCTGGCGGCTCAGTTCGTGGGCGTTTCCGGTCATGACTATCTTCTCCCCGCTGGCGAAATGCCGATCGACCAATTCGTGGGCGTGGCCGTTCATGTATTCCTTTTCAACGATTCCGCCGGGCCCATGCAGGTTGGCTGCATCGTTGCCGCCGCGTCCGGCCGCGCTCGCACGCCGGCTCTCGACATGGGCGCGCTGTATGCGGGCGGCGCGGCGGCCCAGTTCCTCGGCCGCATCAAGTGACCTTGCAGCATTGCTCGCGGCAATCTTTCGCGCCGATGCAGCCAACGCCGCGATCTTGCGCGCAGGCCCGGATGTCTCGTGCGCCGCCGCCCCGCCGAGATAAGCGGCCTGGACGGCCGGATCGTTCGCCAGCTTCGCGGCGACATCCTCGCCGACGATATGGCCGTTTTCCAGGAGATAGCCCCGGTCGGCGATGGCGAGCGACTGCTTGGCGTTCTGCTCGACCAGAAGGATGCCGACGCCGGTCTCGCGCACCACCCTCAGCGACTTGAAGAGGTCGCGCGTCAGCAGCGGCGAGAGGCCGAGCGAGGGTTCGTCCAGCATCAGGATCGCCGGGTTCGACATCAGCGCCCGGCCGATGGCGACCATCTGCTGCTCGCCGCCGCTCATGGTGCGCGCGATCTGGCTGCGGCGTTCGGCGAGCCGCGGGAAGAGTTCGAGCACCTGTGCGAGGCGTGTCTTCTCGCCGGCGCGCGCCTGCCTGCCATAGGCGCCGAGCTGCAGGTTCTCCGCGACAGTCAGGTCGCCGAAAATGCCCCTGCCCTCGGGAACCAGCGCCACGCCGGCCTCGACGATCGCGTGCGGCTTCAGGCCGCTGATGCCGGTGCCGCCATTGGCGATGCTTGCGCCCGGGGATGCGCCCACCATGCCGGCAATGGCCTTGAGCAGCGTCGACTTGCCGGCGCCGTTGGCGCCCAGGATAACGCAGATCTCGCCACGCTCGACATGGATCGAGACGCCTTGCAGCGCGCGGTGCGGGCCGTAGGCGACGGCAAGGTTTTCCACCCTAAGCATCGTCGTCTCCCAGATAGGCGGAGACGACTTCGGGCCGCGCCAGCACGTCGGCGACGTCACCCTCGGCGATCTTGACGCCGCTCGACATGACGACGCAGCGGTCGCAAAGCGAGCGGATGGCGTCCATGACATGCTCGACCATGATGATGGTGCGGCCGTCATTGCGCATCTCGTTGATGAGATCGATGCCGAGCTTCAGTTCGGAAGGATTAAGGCCGGCGAGCCACTCGTCGAGCAGCAACAGCCGGGGATTGGAGGCGAGCGCGCGGGCAAGTTCCAGGCGCTTCTGGTCGATATAGGTCATCGAACCGGTCATCGCATCGCCACGCCCGGCAAGGCCGACACGCTCGAGCAGCGCGGCAGCGACATGTCGGGCGTCGTCGCCCCAGGTGCGCATGTGGCCGAAGACCGCGCCGGCCATGACGTTTTCGAGCGCCGTCATGGAGGGCAGGATGCGCACGAGCTGGAAAGTTCGGGCTACCCCCTGGCGTGCGATCTCATGGGCGGGGCGGCCGGATATGCGCGCGCCGGCGAGGCCGATCGTGCCGGCGGTCGGCTTCAGCGCACCCGAAACCAGGTTGAGCATGGTCGTCTTGCCCGAGCCGTTGGGACCGATCAGGCCGACCAACTCGCCCTCGCGAACGTCGAAGGAAACATCGTTGACGGCGACGAGGCCGCCGAAGACCTTGCGGGCGCCTTCGATCCTCAGGATGGGAGCGGCGTTCATTCGGCCGGATCCTTGCCGAGGGCGGCGTCGTCGGTCCAGACGATGCGGAATTTCCTCTTCATTCGGCGCATGTCCTCAATCAGGCCAACCACGCCGCGCGGCAGCAGGTAGACGACGGACATGAAGGCGATGCCGATCACCAGCGAAGTGTGGTTGGGGAAATTCGCCGAGATCTGGTCGAAAAGGATGGTGAAGGGGATGACGCCCAGCAGCGGCGCCCATAGCCTGCCCGTGCCGCCGAGCAGCGCCATGATGACGACTTGGAACGAGATCATCGGGTTAAATGCCGAAGGCGGCTCCACATAGGCGAAACGCGGCGCGAGAAAGGCGCCGACGATGCCGATGAAGCCGCCCGAGATCATGAAAAGCGCCACCTTGGCCATGGCGGTATTGATGCCGACATGGCGCGCCACCGTCTCGTCATTGCCGATGATGCGCAGCGCAAAGCCGAGGCGCGAGCGGTTTACAAGCCAGCCGGTGACATAGACGACTGCGGCGAGGCCGAGCAGCATCCAGTAGATGTGCGCCTCGGTGAAATCTGTGAAGACGTAGAGGCCGACGCCGCGGGTGAAATTGGTTTGCGCCCAGGTGACGACCTGGCGCACCAGTTCGGCGAGGCCGAGGGTAAAGATGACGAAGTAGACGCCCGAAAGACGCAGCGTCGCGATGCCCACAAGGCCCGCAAGGACCGCGGATGCGACGAAGCCTATGGTGACGAGCAGCGGAAAGGGAAGGGTCTCGATCCCCAGCGCCACGGAATAGGTGCCGATGCCGAAAAAGGCGGCCGACGCCAGCGAGATGTAGTGGGTCGGGCCGGAAAACAGCGTCCAGGCGGTGCACAGGACCACATACATGGCGATGTTCAGCGCCAGCGACAGATAAAACCCGGTGTCGAAGAGCGGCAGCGTGGCGGCTGCGGCAAGCATGACCGCGCCGATCACGGCGATGCCGGCCTCGCGCCGGGTTATCGTGGCGAGCAGCGGCGTCATGCCATATGCCTTCCGAAAATGCCCTGCGGGCGGAACAGCAGGACCAGGATGAACAGCGTGTAGGTAGCGGCGAGCGTCAGGCCGGGATCAATCAGGCTCGCGACAGCCGTTTCGGTAATGCCGAGCAGCAGGGCGGCGATGACCGCGCCACGCACGTCGCCGACGCCGCCCATGATGACGATGATCAGCGCCTTCATGGTGAAGAGCGTGCCCATCGAGGCGTTGAAGGTATAGAAGGTCGACAGCAGCGCGCCGGAGGCCGCGGTCAGCGCGCCGCCGAGCGCGAAGGCAAAGGCGGAGGCGCGCGGCACGTCGATGGCGACGAGGCCCGCGGCGGTCGGATCGACGGCGACGGCGCGGATCGCCGTGCCGTAGCGCGTGTGGGTGAGGAAAACGTAGAGCGCACCGGCTATGACCACTGCGGCACAGAGCGCGACGATGCGGTTGAGCCCGTAATTGGCGCCGAGGATCGCGATCGGCTGCGACAGGAAATTGTAGTTGTAGTAGCCGCCGCCGAAGCCGAGCAGCATGATGCCCTGGGCGATGAACATCAGGCCGAAGGTGGCGAGGATGGAGTCCACCTCAAGCTGGCCGCGGTTCTTGGCCCGGTTGACCAGTGGACGCAGCATGACGACGTAGATCGCCCAATTGAGGGCGAAGGCGGCCGGGGCGACGATGGCGATGCCGAGCACCGGATTGATGGTGAAGGTCGACCAGAGCCAGAAGGCGCCGAAACAGGCGAACACCAGGTTCTCGCCATTGGCGAGGTTCATGATGCGCGCGACGCCGTATTGCAGCGTCAGCCCGACGGCGATGAGCGCATAGGTGCCGCCCAGAACGATGCCAGTAATCAGGATTTCCATAACGCGGAACTCTACTCCCCGGACTTCCCGGAACCTTCAGATGGCAAGTTTGCCGACTTTTCCCGCTCCTGGGCCGGAAGCCTGCCGCGGATTTCCCGCGGCAAGCCAATCTCAGGCCTTGAGCAATCCCTGGCGGACAAGGGTTGTCCGCCTCTCCTGGAATTGCTCTAGCACGATCAAGTTTCGACTTTGGTAGCCGCCGTGGTTAGCGATTACTTCCAGCCCTTCTTCAGCACCGGCGCGACCGCGCCGTCGAGACCGGTCGAGGCAACGCCCTTGAAATGGCCGCCCTGCCACTGTCCGACAGTCCAGAACTTGGTGATGATGTTGTTCTCGAACTTCCACGAACCCATGATCGTGTCGAAGCTGCCCTCGCCGATCGCCTTGATGACGGCGCCCTTGTCGAGCGAGCCGGCCGCCGTGATGGCCTGTTCGAGAACCTCGAGGCTGGCATACTGAACCGGGCTCGCCCAGTAGTCGGGCTCGACGCCGGTCACTTCCTTCTGGCGTTTGATGAAGTCCTGGATCTTCGGGTCGTCGGCATTGACGCCGCCGATGCCGAGCACGCCTTCCGCCGCTGCGCCATTGGCGCCGGCAAAGGCCGGGAAGGCGGTCGCGACGCCGGTATAGTAGGCCTTGACCGGCAGGTCCGCGATGGTCGCCTGTTGCGTCAGGCCGAAAGTGTCGCCGGGATAGGAGAAGGCGACGAAGGAATCCGGCCCGGCGTTCTTGGCCGCCGAGATGATCGGGGCGAAGTCCTGCTGGGTCAGCGGATAGGACGACTCGTAGACGATCTCGAAGCCGGCGGCCTCGAATGCGGGCTTGGCGGTCTTCGACATTTCGATGCCGAAGGCGTCGGCGACGGAAACGAGCGCCAGCTTGCCGTTGATGGTGCCGTCATCCTTGAGCTTCTTGAGCAGGTCGACGATACCGTTCGCCATGCCTTGCGAGGTGCCGAGCGTCCAGAACGTATTGGGCCAACGCTTGACGAATTCTTCGAGGCCGTCGGCAACGGCGGTGACCGCGATGTGCGGGTAGCCGTTCCTGGCGATGAGCGGCGCGACCGCCAGGTTGATGCCGGTTCCGTAGGGCGGGATGACGAAGTCGACCTTGTCCACCGTCATGAGGCGCTGATAGTTCTTGATCGCCTCCTCGTTCGATGTCTTGTCATCATATTCGATGAGTTCGACCTTCATCTTCTTGCCGCCGACATCGATGCCGCCGCGCCCGTTGACGTCGTGCACCCAAAGCTGGATCGCCGGCCAGTAGGTGACGGCGCCGCCGCCGGCGAGCGGACCGGTCTTCGGGCCGCTGGCGCCGATCTTGATGGTTTCCTGGGCATAGGCCCCGCCGACCATCATCGCGCTGGCGAGTGTCGCCGCCGCGATTGTCCTGAGAAGTGTTCTGCGTTCCATTTGGTTTCCTCCCTGAGTGAACGTCAGTCGTTTCTAGATGGGGTAGCGCTGCTCCCCCATCTGGATGGTGATCCAGCGCAGTTCGGTGAAGGCGTCGATGCCCGCCTTGCCGCCGAACCGGCCGTAGCCGGAAGCCTTGACGCCGCCGAACGGCATTTGCGGCTCGTCCTGGATCGTGGCGGCGTTGATGTGGCAAATTCCCGATTCGATGCGCTGCGCCACCTGGAGCGCACGTCCGACATCGCGCCCGAAGACCGAGGCGGCGAGTCCGTATTCGGTGTCGTTGGCGATGGATACGGCTTCATCGACATCGGCGAACCGGATGATCGATGCGATGGGGCCGAAGGATTCCTCGTGATAGATGCGCATCGCCGAATTGACGCCGTCCAGGATGGTGGGATCGACAAAGACACCCTCCCGGCGGCCGCCGGAAACCAGCCTCGCCCCAGTATTGACCGCGTCATCGATCAGGCCCTTGACGCGCTGGGCGGCCTGTTCTGTGATCATTGCGCCAAGCACGCAATCGGGATCGCGCGGATCGCTTGCGCGAATGGCGTCGGCGCGCGCCTTGAACTTGTCCACGAACTGGGTGGCGATCTTCTCGTCGGCGAGGATGCGTTCCGTCGACATGCATATCTGGCCCTGATGGAAGAATGCGCCGAAAACCGCGGCATCGACCGCGGCGTCAATGTCGGCGTCGTCGAGCACGATCATCGGCGCCTTGCCGCCCAGTTCCAGCAGGCAGGGCTTGAGATGTCTTGCGCCGGTTTCCGCGATGATCCGCCCGACGCGGGTGGAGCCGGTGAAATTGACGCGCCGTACCGCCGGATGGGCGATCAGCGCCTCCACGATGGTTGGCGCCATCTCAGGGCTGGAATGCACGACGTTGAGCGTGCCGGAGGGCATGCCGCAGCGGCTCATGACGTCGCCGAGCAGGCTGTGGGTGCGCGGCGACAGTTCCGATCCTTTCAGAACCACTGTATTGCCGCAGGCCAGCGGCATTGCGATCGCGCGGGCGGCGAGAATGACGGGGGCGTTCCAGGGCGCCATCGAGAATACCACGCCGCAAGCCTGGCGCGTCGCCATGGCGAAGGCGCCGGGCTTGTCGGAGGGGATAGTCTCCCCGGTCAGTTGGGTCGTCATCGCCGCTGCTTCGCGCAGGATCGATGCCGCAAGCTGACAGTTGAAGATCGCCCACCCGCGCGTGCCGCCGGTCTCGGCAATCATCGCTTCGACAAAGGCTTCGGTCTCCGCCAGCAAGAGATCGGCGGCGCGGTTCAGGCAGGCGCGGCGCTGGGTGGGCGGCGTAGCGGACCATACGCCAAAGGTGCGCGCGGCGATATTGGCGGCGTGGGTGGCGTCCCGGACGCTGGCGGCCGAGGCGCGCGTGGCGGTTTGCCGGGAAACAGGATCCATGCGGTCAAAGGTCGAGTTGCCGGTCGCTTCGACCGACACGTCGTCAATGAGCAATGCCGCTTGCAGCACCTGGCCTCCTCCCGATCGCCATGCCGCTCATCCCCGTCTCGCCTCTCCCTGAGAGCCGGGGTGAATCCGGGGCGTCGTCAACACCTCCGGAACGTGTGGCAGACATGTCCAAGCAAAATCATATGCTGCTTGGGTTGCAATGAAATGCGAATATTTTGGTCATTATTGCGAAAAAACGGGTTCGGATGATATGTTTGCTGCTTCTGCCTGTGGCGAAGGGGCAAATGCCTGAATCCATTCTGACAAAGGCGCGCCTCTTTGCGCGGGAGATCGGCAGCGGTCTGCACCGAACCGTGTGGCGTCCGTGGAGCACCGGCGGCCAGCCGATGCGCGGCCTTATCTTCGTCAGCGACGGCAAGGCCGAGATCGTCAACGGCGACGAAGCCCTGAGTTTCGAGGCGCCGGCGGTTTTCTGGCTGAGCAGGTCGTCAGGACGCAGGGTTGTGCTTGATGCGGGAACCACCGGCTATGTCGCCGAGATAGCAGACGACATGGTTGCGCGCGCGGCGGGCGATTTTTCGGAAACCGCCCGTTTGCGCTTCGTCATCGACAGCGATCATTGCCTTTCGCTCGAGCCGCGGCACGATGCGGCGCTTACTTCCAGCCTCGCCACGATCGTCGCGGAACTGCAGACGCCGCAAATCGGCTCGGAGATGATGATCATCGCACAACTGCGCATCATCCTCGTCACGATCATGCGCCTTTCCGGCGTCGAGGATCCGCACAGCGACAAATCGGGCAGCGGCGCCTATTTCCTTCACCAGTTCCGCAGGCTCGTAGAGATCAACTTCAGGGCGCATTGGCCGATTTCGCGTTACGCGCGGCTGATTGGAATCTCGCATGATCGGCTGCACGCGATTTGCCGCCGCGAATTGCGCAAGACGCCCAAGGCGCTCGTCGCCGAGCGCCTCGCTCGCGAGGCGGGGCTAAGCCTGGAGCGCTCGACGCTGACGATCGAGCAATTGTCCCACTCTCTCGGTTTTCGCGACCCGGCGCATTTCAGCCATTTCTTCAAGCGCATGACCGGGGTGACGCCGGGGGCGTTCCGGAAAATGATGGCGCGGGCGGCATCAGATGGCGCGGCTGCCTCGCCTGCCAATTTCGGCGATTGGCCGTGATCAGGCGAGCCGGCAGCGATTGAGGTCGAGGGTGATCGCGGCGAGATCGTCACCGCCACCGGCAAGGATCAGCACCATGCCTGGTTCGGCGGTCGCGGGGGCCTTGGAAATCTCGCAGCGTGGGCCGACCGACTGCACCAGGACCAAATCGCCCGTTCCGCCATCGGTGACGAACCCCTTGGCGCGGTGGAGGGAAGGGAACCGCCCGGTCAGCGTCTCGCGAAGTCTTTCGGTGTCGACGGGCCGGTCCGCACGCCAGAGCGAGGTCGTGAAGTCCGCATGGCTGTGACGATGAGATGCAGGTTCTCCGCCGCAATCCTGATCGCGGCGCGGAAAGCCAAGCAGGATCTCGCCCGGCACCGCGCCTTGCGCCGCGTGCACGATGCGCAGCAAGGGATCGGAGCTTCGGAGCCAGGCCTCGGCCTGCGCTGCCCTGTCGGAGCCTATCAGGTCCCCCTTGGTCAGCGCGACGAGATCGGCGCTGCGCAACTGGCTGCGGACCAGCGCGCCGACATATTTGTCTTTCGCCCGCTCGCACACGGTCTCGGCGTCGGCCGCAACGATGACGGCGTCGAGTTCGAAGCCGGGCCAGTTGCCCACGATCATGGCGATGCGGGCCGGTTCGGCGACGCCGCTGGCTTCGAGCAACAGGCGCTCGGGAGGTTCCGGCCAGGCCGAGATCGCGCCGAGCGCTTCTCCCAGATCGTTTCCGATCGAACAGCATATGCAGCCATTCGACAATTCGACGATGCGCTCGCCTTGTCCGCGCACCAGGCTGGCGTCGATGTTGACCGGTCCGAAATCATTGACGAGGACGGCCAGCCGAACGCCATGCGGCTGCGACAGCACATGATTGACGATCGTGGTCTTGCCCGCGCCCAGATAGCCGGAGAGCACGGTTGCGCGGATGCGCGCGTTCATCTGGCGATCGGGAAGGGCCGACCCTCGAACACCGTTCCCCAAATCGGAATGTTGCGCAGTTCTTGCGGATCGACCTCGAACGGGTCCTGCTCCAGCACGGTGAAATCGGCCTTCTTGCCGGCGCGGATCGAGCCCACCTCGTCCTCCATGCCGAGAACATAGGCGGCGTCGATGGTGATGGCGCGCATTGCCGCATCTACCGACACCCGTTCCTGCGGGCACATCACGGCCCCGGATTCGGCGATCCGGTTGACCGCGACCCAGGCCGAGTTCAGCGGCATTGCCGGCGCCATGGTGAAATCGGAGTGGAGTGCAAAGGGAATGCCGGCGCGTTCCAGCGAACCGAGCCGGGCCATCTGGCTGGCGCGCTCATGGCCGATCGATTCCTTCCAATAGGCCTCGCCCAGTTCGTGGACGTAATAGACATTTGCCGAAACGATGGCGCCCAGATCCTTGATCCGGCGCACCTGTTCGGGGTTCGATACGCCGAAATGCTCGATCGTGAAGCGGTGGTTGAAGCGCGGCTTTTCATCCTGCAGCTTCTGTAGCACGTCCAGCGCCAGTTCCACCCCCATGTCGCCCGTGCAGTGGACGTGGATCTGCTTCCCCGCGAGCCAGAAGGCGCGGGCATAGGACTCGAAGGCTTCCGGCGCCATCAGCCATTCGCCGTGATGACCGTCGATGAAACCGGGTTCGCGCATCTGCATGAGTTCGGCGAAGAAACCGCCATCGGTGAAGAGCTTCACATTGTTGCCGAAGAACAGCTTCTGCGTGCCGCGACCGGCGAATTCGCCCACGCGCGCAACATCGTCTTCGGCGCTGCCCTCGAAATTGCCGCGCTGCAGGGCGCGCGGCACGATCTTCATGCGAAAGGGGGTGTCCGCGGTATCGAGCGTGCTGCTGAGGACATGCCATTCCAGCGCGTCGTTCATCAGAGGGTAGGCGAGTTCTCCGATGGTGGTGTGCCCGCCCATGTGAACGGTCTGCCGGACCATTTCCAGACCCTTCATGTAGCGCTCCGGCGCCAGCAGCACCCTGTTCATACCCTGCGTGGCGATGGCCAGGCCCGTCTCGAAAAAGCGGCCCGCCTCCAGATCGATCTGCGGATGGCGACTGAGGTCCTCCCGCGAAACGCCAAGCCAGTCGATCGCCGCGTCATTGGCGATGATTTCGTGAAACGAGCGTTGCCAGACGAAGACAGGCTTGGTCGCCGATATCCGGTTGAGCGCCTCGCGATTCACATTGCCGTGCCAGATGCGGTGGAAGCCCCAGGTGACGACGATTTCTTCCTCCGCGCCTTCGCCGGCCAAGATTTCGGCCAGGCGCGCAAGCCAGGCCTCATGCGTCGTCACCGGCGCGCAGATGCGTCCCGGCAGAACCCATTCCATCGCCGTGATGAAGTGGCAGGGCAGCAGTATGGCGCCCAGCGTCGGGTGCAGATGGGGATCGATGAAGCCGGGCATCAGGATATGGCTGTCGAACCGGTTGTCGATCCGGCAAGGGTGGCGCTCGAGCCAGGGCTTCAGCGTCTCCAGCGTGCCGACCTCGACGATGCGTCCGTCACGCACCGCGACGGCGGTCGCCTGCGGCATGGAGGGGTTCATCGTGACGATCTTGCGGGCGGTGAATACGGTGATTTCGGACATTGAAGGGTTCTCCGCCGCTCGCTTGTCAGTAATTGGTGGCGCCGAAAGACCAGACGATCACGGTGTCGGCTTCGCCCGGATTGCGGCACCAGTGGCGGCCATTGCCGGGCATCTGGAAGCTGTCGCCGGCCTCCAGCAGGATAATCTGGTCGTCGATCCTCAGTTCCAGCTGTCCCGAAACGATGAAGCCACCCTCGTCGCCCTTGCGCAGGCGGCCTTCCTCGCCGGTCCCGGCGCCGGGAGCGAAGGTGGTGAGCACCATTTCGAGCTCGCCCGTCAGGTGCGGCGAGAGCAATTCCTCGCGAACGCCGGACTGGCTGAGATTGATCTGACGCCGGCTGTCCTTGCGGACGATGTACTCGGTTTCGGGAAGGTCTTCGGAGGAGGGCGCGGAAAAGAACCAGCTGATCGAAACGTCGAGCGTGCGGGCAATCTTGTCCAGCGTGTCGAGCGTGATCGGGCAGACCCCGCGCTCCAGTTCGCTCAAATGCCCCACCGAGCGCCCGATCGCCGTCGCCAGGTCGGTCAGGGTCAGCCCGCGGGACCTGCGCAGTTCGCGCACCTGCCTTCCGACCGGCTCGCTCGGATTTGATGCGGTCCGGGCGCTGTGGGTGATCTTTCTGCTTGCGGTTCTCGCCGCCATTTCCGGGCTCCCGACAAGATTCTGTTGTCTGAAAAATCTCTTGCATTTTTTCATTTGCGTGACAACCTGTGAAAATTCGTCGCGAAAATTTCACCAAAAGACCCTCGCGACCAAAAAGGGGAGCATTCATGTTCGACAGACTTGCAAGGGCGTTCAGCGCCGCCGTCCCGATCGCCCTTTCCGCCGTCATGCTTGCGGCGCCAATGGCTCACGCAGAACCCAAGGAAGGCGGCACACTGACCGCCTTCACCTCCGGATATCGCACGCTGAACCCCGCGGTTCAGTCCGGCGCGGCGACGGGCGCACCCGGTTCGCAGATTTTCGCGGGGCTGATCACCGTGGGCCCCGATTATGCGATCGAGCCCTATCTGGCGAAGAGCTGGCAGGTGGCTGACGACAAATTGACCGTCACGTTCGACCTCGTCGAGGGTGCGAAGTTCCACGATGGCGAGCCGATCACCAGCGAGGACGTCAAG
>JAUIBM010000577.1 GCA_030428345.1 Alphaproteobacteria bacterium
GACAAGGGCGACGTCACCCTGCCGGGCTACGTCTTCTACAAGTGGCACGACGGCAAGTACTCGCAGATGTGATCTGCCGCATCTCGGCATGAATGGAAAACCCGGCGGGTCGCCCCGCCGGGTTTTTTGTTGCCATCGCCCCTGATTTTACGGCGGCGGATTCAGCCCGCCAGGCAGTCGCGCATCGAGGCGGCAAGATTACGCAGCAGCTCGAAATACAGATCCGGGCCGTCGGCGAGCGCCGCGCCCAGCGGATCGAGCACGCCGGACCGCGCCTGGCTGCCTTCCAGCACCACGCCGACCAGCGAGGATTCGAACTCCGGCTCGGAGAAGACGCAGGTCGCGCCCAGTTCCCGGATTTTCGCGCGCACTTCCGCAAGGCGCTGCGCCCCCGGCGAGGTTTCGGGCGATACCGTGATCGAGCCGGCGGCGGTGACGCCGAAGCGGTTCTCGAAATAATGGTAGGCGTCGTGGAAGACGATGAAGCCCTTGCCCTTGACCGGCTCGAGCGTTTTCGTGATTTCCGCGATCAACGCGTCGAGGCGCGCCTGCTCCGCCTTCGCATTCTCGGCATAGGTCTGCGCATGCGCGGGATCGGCGACCGCCAGCGTCTCGGCAATGCGCCGGACAAACGCCTTGGCGTTGAGCGGATCGAGCCACAGATGCGGATCGATCGTCTCCTCGCCGCCATGCTCATCTGCATGCTCGTCGCCATGTTCGTCCGCGTGCTCGCCGCCATGCTCGTGCTCGTCCTCGGGCTCGAAGGTTCCGCCCTCGCGCGGGTCGAGCCGCGTCACTCCGTCGGCGACCTCCAGTTCGACGGCCCGTGCGCCAGCGCCCAGTGTGCCGATCGGCTTTTCCAGGAAATGCTCCAGATCCGGACCGATCCAGAAAACCACATCGGCCTTGGCCAGGCCCGCCGCCTGCGAGGGACGCATGGAATAGGTGTGCGGCGAGCCTGCGCCCTCGACCAGCAGCGACGGCGTGCCGACGCCCGCCATGACCGCTGAAACCAGCGAATATACCGGCTTGATCGAGGCGACGACGCGCGGTGCGGAATCGGCGGCAAGGGCCGGCGAGGCGCATGCCATCGCGAGTGCGACAGCCGCAAGTCCAGCAGATTTCATGAGGGAGTTCTCCGGATTGGTTGAAGGGAAATCGAATAACGCATGTTATGTTGTAACATTGCGTAATGGTATAACGTATGGCATAACGACCGGCAAGCCGGGCCTGTGCGGAACTTTGTCGCGCCGCATTCCGGTCGCCACCAGCGAGCGTCGCTGGACCGATGGACGCCATGACGATGGAGCGAAGATGGGTGACCCGGTAGCCGAACTGACCAATGCCGGCGTGCGGCGCGCCGGCCGCTGGCTGGTGCGTGGCGTCGACCTGACGCTGGAGCGCGGCCGGATCGTCACGCTGATCGGGCCGAATGGATCGGGAAAATCCACGACCGCCAAGATGGCGCTCGGCGTCTTGAAGCCCGACGAAGGCGCCGCGCGCCGCGCGCGCAATGTTCGCGTCGGCTATGTGCCGCAATCGATCCAGGTCGACTGGACGATGCCGCTGACGGTCGAGCGTTTCATGCGCCTGACCACGGCCCTTACCTCGCAGGAGATTGACGCCGCGCTTGAGGCGACCGGCGCGCGGCATCTGCGCAAGTCGCAATTGCGAAACCTTTCCGGCGGCGAATTCCAGCGCGCCATGCTGGCCCGCGCCATCGCCCGCAATCCCGACCTGCTGGTGCTTGACGAGCCGGTGCAGGGCGTCGATTTCACCGGCGAGATCGCGATCTACGACCTCATCGGCGCAATTCGCGACCAGTTGCATTGCGCCATATTGCTGATCTCGCACGATCTGCACGTCGTCATGGCGGCCACCGACGAGGTGGTGTGCCTCAACGGCCATGTCTGCTGCAAGGGCACGCCCCGCGCCGTGGCCGAGAGCGCCGAATACCGCCGGCTTTTCGGACCCAAGGCGTCGGCCTCGCTGGCGGTCTACGAACACCGGCACGACCATGTGCACCTGCCCGACGGCCGGGTTCGCCACGCCGACGGCGCGATCACCGAAAGCTGCCATCCAGGCGACGGCCACCACCCTTCGCATGACGCCGGCGCGAAGGACGGCGAGCAGGAGCACAACCATGCTTGACGATTTCTTCATCCGCGCGCTCTTCGCCGGCATCGGCGTCGCCGTGGTGGCCGGCCCGCTGGGGTGCTTCATCGTCTGGCGCCGGCTGGCCTATTTCGGCGACACCCTCGCCCATTCCGCGCTGCTGGGCGTGGCGCTCGCCTTTCTGCTGCGCATCGACGTCACGCTCGCCGTGCTCCTGTCCTCCGCGGCGATCTCGGCCGCGCTGGTGCTGCTGCAGCGCCAGGCTTCCGTCTCGGCCGACACGCTGCTGGGTCTGCTCGCCCACTCGGCGCTGGCGCTCGGCCTCGTCGCCATCGCGTTCATGAGCTGGGTGCGCATCGACCTGATGGCCTATCTGTTCGGGGACGTGCTGGCGGTTTCACGTACCGACATCGCCATCGTCTATGCCGGCGGCGGCGTCATCAACGGCGGACCGGAGGCCTCCGAGACGCTGACCAGCTTCGTGCGGGCGCTGGG